>JAHHRH010000095.1 GCA_020025915.1 Sutterella sp. | reverse complement strand
TTTTTTCGTATCTACCTCCGACTGCCGTTTTCTGAACTTGCAAAATTCAGGCTAGAACCGTGAAATTTGAAAAATGACGCGTATGCGAGAGGTCTTTTCAAGCGCTAGAACCGCTTTTGCGATTTGCCCCTTTAAAATTGCAGGGCTTGTTGAGGAGGTCCCGAAGTGCTTTTTTCGTCTGAATAAGAACACACATCTGGACGACTAAGCTAAGCCATTTCGTCAAGTCTTTCATTGTCATGATGTTCAATCGAATGCGCTTGACGAGGTTTGAGAAGTTCCATGGGTTCTGTGAACATTTTTGTAGATACATCTGCAGTAAGACGGTAATAGTAGCGGTTCAAATTTGAACGAGTACAGCATTTTCCGTGGTTACCACGAAACTCAGAATTATCAGGTTCTGCTTCATGCGTTTAAAGAAGAGTTCGATCTGCCATCGGTCTTTGTATAGCTTGACAACTTGTTCAGCCGTGATATCGTCACCGACGTTGGTAAGAAAGACGAATCAACGATTATCCTCCTTGGAATACCATTTCACTGCTCTGAATTCATTATCCTTAACTAGCTTCTTTATAGCTGTGGCAGAAGTGAATTGAATTTTGAAATCGCCGAGGTTTGTGTCAATGACACCTTGTCTAGTGCGCTTAAATTGCCAGTTAGTTTTCAAGCGAGTAACGAACACAACGCTTTTTGCATCAAGTGCTTTGAACAGTCCAAAATCGCAATAACCTCGATCTATAACTAATCTCATTCTTGGCACAATAGCGAAGACCTGTCAAAAAGATGATTTTGTTGAGTTAAGCTCAATTTAGGCTGATGAGCCTAAAATGTTGATCATGCAACGTTTATTATCACTCATTATTCCCATCGGTCTTTTGCTAGCTTGGTGGCTCACGACCACGTATGGTCAGATACCGGCGATTTTGTTACCGTCACCCGAAGCGGTTTGGACGGCTTTTGTCGAGCTAAAGCAATCAGGTAGCCTATGGACGCATATTGGTATGAGCGCCATGCGTACGTTGACAGGGTTTGCGTTGGCGAGTGTGGTTGGGATTGGTTGCGGCGTGTGGTTTGCGCTTCGGCCAAAGGCGGGGTGGACGGCACATTTAGTGGTAGAAGCGTTGCGTCTAACGCCGCCCCTTGCATTGATTCCTGTGTTGATTTTGTGGCTCGGTATCGATGAGGCACCGAAGGTTGCGATCGTCTTTTTGTCGAGCTTCTTTCCAATTTATTTGAGCGCTTTGACGGCGGTGAAGTCGCTTGATCCAAAACTTAACGAAGTGGCGACGCTCCTTCATTTTATGCCTCTGGAACGTTTACGTATGGTGCTGTTGCCTGGGGCTATGCCCGAGATCTTGGCTGGGCTTCGTATGGGCTTTGGCTATAGTTGGCGTGCTTTGGTGGGGGCTGAGTTAATCGCTACGTCATCGGGATTAGGCTTTTTGATCACAGAATCAGCTGAATTTGGGAAGACTGATGTGGTGTTTGTAGGGATTATTACTATTGTAGTGTTAGGCGTGATGGCGGATGCGGTGATTGGTTGGCTCGTGAATGCGCTCACACGAAAACTCGTTGGAGGCACTCGATGATTGAAGTCAAGATGGAAGGCCTCACGAAAACCTATGCGAGTGCTGAGCGTACGGTGACACCAGTCAACGACTTGACACTCACGTTGCCTGCGGGTGAGGTGAGTGCTGTGATTGGTGAAAGTGGCTGTGGTAAGACGACCCTTTTGCGTCTTTTGGCTGGACTCGAAGCGCCAGATCAGGGCACAATTCGCTTTTATGAGGATGGCCGTGAAGTCCAACATCCCAAAACAGCGGTGGTTTTTCAGGAATATCGTTTATTTCCATGGATGAGCGTACGACGCAATATTGAAGTGGCGGTGCGTCATCTACCTGACGAGCTACGTACGAAAAAAGTCAATGACGTGTTGGCCCTCACAGGTCTCACTGAGGTTGCTAATGGGATGCCTACGATGCTTTCGGGTGGCATGAGTCAGCGTGTTGGATTGGCGAGAGCCTTAGTGGCAGAACCCGACCTCTTACTCATGGACGAAGCGTTTAGTGCATTAGATGCGTTGACGCGACGACGGCTTTCTGACGAATTTGTTCGTATTCATGCTGCACGTCCCGTAACGACGTTATTAGTGACACACGATGTGACGGAAGCGGTTTTATTGTCACATACGATCAACCGTCTAAAAGAAGGGCGTGTGATTGAACGTTATACCTTTGTAGCTGATTATCCACGCACCATGGCGACACCAGGCGTAGGTGCGTTGGTTGAAACGGTTTTACAAGATTTTTTTACTTGCAAGAAGGAGCTTAAAACATGAAAAAGACACTTTTGGCGATAACTTTGGTAGCTTGCGCCACGAGCGCTTTTGCAACCATGCCTGACAAAGTGACGATTGTGTACGTCAAGTCACCGTTTAACCTTCAGAACATGGTAATGAAAGACAAAGGTATGCTCGAAAAGGCCTTTGAAAAGGACGGTGTCAAGGTCGAATGGAAGTCCATTAATTCGGGTGCTAAGCAAGCACAAGCCATGGCCGCAGGGGCTGTGGATGTGTCCGCGGTGATGAACACAGCTTCGTTGTTGATGGCCAATGGCGCTGGTATCCCTGTGATGGTCGCAAGCGGGGTCTCCCGTCCAACGGATACCTTTGCCATTATCGGGAAGCCTGGTGAAACTTTGACAGTCAAGGATCTTAAGGGCAAGAAGGTAGCAGGTCCTCGTGGGACGGTGCTTCATCAGATGCTGGTCGCTGCCTTACTGAAAAATGGCATGAAGGCTGATGACGTCGAATTCGTGTCGATGGATCCCAATACTGCCATGACGGCGGCGATTGCGGGTAAGGTCGACGCAGCGTTGGTGGCTGCGAGTGGCATCATCAAGGCCGAAGAGGCGGGGTGCAAGGTTATTACGACGGCGAAGGGCTTGGTTGATGTGAACCTCATGATGACGGTCTCGAAGAGCTTTGCTGAAAAGCATCCTGAAGCTCTCGAAACGGTGGTGCGTGTTGAACGCGAAGCCTATGAGTGGATGAAGGACAATTGGCAGGAAGCCTTGGAGATCGGTGCCAAAGAACACGGTATTTCGTTGGCTGACGCTGAAAAGCTCGCCAACTGGTCGCACTACTACAACACTGTGACGGAAGCTGACATCAAGGGGCTTGAAGCCGATCAGAAGTTCTTGCTCGAAAACGACTTGATGAAGGCACCTGTCGACGTGAAGGCCCTGATGATGCCGATCGCAATGGAACCTACGAATTGACGTTCTCTCCGTCGTGAATGGTGGAGATTCTCTACTGTGTCAGTAGCTTGCGCTACTGATCACTTCGGTGGATTCCTGCTGTTGATTCGGGTCGGCTTTTTAGACCGACCCGAATTCACTTGAGCCTGAGCATTCTT
>JAHHRH010000094.1 GCA_020025915.1 Sutterella sp. | reverse complement strand
GTGGGTTGTGGTGTGGGAGGGGGAACCCGTGAGGGAACCCTCTACCCGATTTTTTAGTCGTCCTAAAGCAAACGCCCCGTGTTTCCACGAGGCGTCTTTGGGATTATCCGTCAAACAAACTAGCTACTATAGCCAAGCTTTAGAACATCTGATTCAGGTGTTCGACTTCTTTTTTACGTTGCGCTTCTTCTTCGTGCTTTTCTTCAATCATGCGAGCGAGCTCTTGATCAAAGACTTGTTTACCCACAAAGAAAAACGTGATAGGTGCATCATCTTGGTGGTGACCCGTTTCAACCACACTCATCTGCGTGTCATGCCAATAGTGCTTCTCCATGCCACGGTTTTCAACGGCACCAATGGTACCCAGGGTTTTAGAGAGCTTATCGCGCATGAGCGCTACGCCAGGTCCCTCTTTGGGATAGCTCACCATGAGACCTAAACTCCCTTTAAACTGCTCAACAGACAAACGCGGGTGACCAGGCAACATAATGCAAGGCGAACGGCAACCGTCTTTAGCCATGCGTACGAGTTCACCATCGTCTTCAATGCGGCAGCCAAGTTCTTCAGCTTCGACTTCGGCGAGCTCCATATAAGTCTCGCCCGGCGTCAAAATACCAAAGAGTCGACCAATGTGCTGCTCAGCATCTTCGTGAGCTTTCGCTAGAAGCGCTTCGTGTTCATGCTTTTGCGCGGCTTCAAGTTCACGCTTTGCCTCCGCTTCTTGAGCACGACGTTCGTCTTCAGCCTCAATAGCCGCTAAACGAACCTTTTCGTCTTCAGCACGGGTTTTGACTTGATCATAATAGTCTGCCGGTCGAATTTCGATTTCGTAGCTACGCAAAAATCCCATGGCTTTCAGAATAATCGTTCGATCGTGTGCTTTAAAAAGCCATTGATGCTCTTTACCGCGACCCGCAGCAACATAAGGCTCGCCCCAGCGATGGCGCATTGCTAAAAGTAAACCGTCCTTATCAAGATTAGAGCCTGCGTCTATCTCGATCACATCTTGGCCATCTTTATTTTGGAAAAAGACCGTCACCGGGAAACAGTTAGCCATCCCTTGATCTTCAGGGAGCAAGCGATAGAACCAACCATAGGTATTGGTCATCGAGGCAGTCGGATCCTGTAAAAGACGATTATTGGATCGATAGTGGCACCCCATGTCCTTTAAACGCGTGAGGATCTCGCCGTGCGTTGTTTTGCCAGGCACATAAAAACGATTGACCTGGTCAATACTACGCATCAACGTATCGACGCGGTGCGTTTGTGCAGCCATTGCCGTCACGCTTGTGGTCATCAGCAATGTAGCCAGGAGTCCTGATAGTAGAGAATCTCTCATCGAAAGAATCCGCTCAAAATTTGAATGGTCGAATTATACGCACTCAAAAAGCGTCATTCTCTAGATTTTTAGCGAGATTGATCGTTTTACGACCTAACAAACGACTTACACGCCCTTTAAGACACCTCGTTTACTTCAAGGTGCTATGATTTTCCATTGATTCCGCGGGCGTTTCGGGTACAGGACTAGCGTTTTGAGCGCCATCGAATGTCGCATCCCTAGAATCGAAAAATTCTGTTTCTAGACGTTTCCCGCCGACGTTAAAGTCTTCTTTTGGGCCCACTGGGTGCCTGGGGTGGGGTGCGAAATTTGGATCTGAGGATTTCGAGTTAAAAGTTCACCTCTTGAGCATAGTTGTGTAGCTGTACTTCATAGTCAAGAAGGCTCATCATGTTAATTGTCGAGTGTGGTCTTTTCGTATTATATAGATTGATCCAGCTTATGACGGTTTCTACAGTATCCACATAGCTCTCAAACTCCAAAGCGCTCTCAAGCATCCCGCTGAGGTCACTTTGACGCATCCATGACACGCTTCGGGTTGGATTCGGACTGCGCTCACGCGCCATCGATCCTTTAGAATGTCAGGATTCTTTCGTCCTTGGATGCCTCATGCCGATTAGCGACTCGATTCACGATTTCTTTAGTCTACCCGTGCCAACTTTGGGGACATGCCCCGCACACCTTGCGTGCCCCTATACGAGTGCCCCTGACAAGCATGCCAAGGCTGCCCAAAAAGGGTTAATGGCAGCAGGTTGGTTGCCTGATGGTTTTATGGGACGTGTCGGTGTGCTTTTAGCGATTAAAGACGACGCCATCACGGCTTATTACGCAACGCGTACCTTGTCGGATGCAGGCAAAGCACCGTGGCAAACGACATTAGCCGCTGATATTTGGCCAGGGCTCGAAGATGATGATGTACCAACGATCGTGTTGACCAATGGCTTAGGGCAGACCAAAACGTTGTACACCCTGATTAATGAAGTCTTTGCACCCTTTCCTAAGCGTGACGACGACCATGGGGGTCGAGAGCAAGCCGTACGACGCGCTTTGTGGCGTGGCTTTTTGTTGGATGGCGTATTGTCCCCGTCTGTGCAACTCCTTTTAGCGTTTAACGCTTCTTTAGCAAACGGGAGCTTTAAAAACTCCCGTCCACGTGTCATCGGTCTCACCGAATGGTGGGTGGGTTCCTCGCCCGCTTGGGACATTCGCTTTGATCAAACGTTTTATGCCCCAACGTCTGGCGCACGCTTTATTTTGGCATGGGGTTTAGATGGGCATCCCCACAACGACGCCAAACCGCAGCAAGACCCGTTGACGATACCCTCTTTGCCGATTCTCTATGAAGACGATCATCTCTTGGTCATCAATAAACCGGCACGCTTATCGTCTGTTCCCGGCGGCAGTGAAACCGTAAGTGCTAAATCGATCCTTGAAGCGACCTATGGTGAACTCTTTGTAATTCATCGCTTAGACATGGGGACTTCAGGCGTCTTGGCATTCGCCAAAACCAAAGCGGCTTTACGCCCTTTAAATAAAGCCTTTAGTGATCGGCACGCCCATAAAACCTATGTCGCGCGCCTTGAAGGTACCATTGAAACGACTCATGGGACGATTTCGTTACCCATTGCGCTCAATTGGTTTGACCGTCCCAAGCAAGCCATTCTCCCCGAAGCCCAAGGCGGTCGTGAAGCGGTGACTACCTATCGCGTGATTGATACAGTGTCGACCCAATCTGGCCTTAAAACCCTCGTTGAACTTTCACCAATCACGGGGCGCACTCATCAACTACGTATGCACAGTGCCCATCCCGATGGCCTTAACTGCCCGATTGACGGCGATCCCTTCTATGGGCATGGTGGGTTACTTGAAGAATCACGCACAAGACGCTTATGCCTACACGCAGCGTCCCTTTCGATTGTG
Source organism: Sutterella sp. (assembly GCA_020025915.1). Taxonomy (GTDB): domain Bacteria; phylum Pseudomonadota; class Gammaproteobacteria; order Burkholderiales; family Burkholderiaceae_F; genus Sutterella. Next base: position 442 of record JAHHRH010000094.1, on the reverse strand, counting down.
CATCCCATGACGGGCGAACCACTCACGGTGATCGCACCTGCTGACTTTCCGAATTTCTAAGAGGCGCTTTATGCAACGTCTTGATAGGCATCTTCGTTGGCCTCATTTGTTTAACCAACCGCGATTGATCGTGAGTAGCTTGATCATGAGTACGCTCATGCTGGCACAGCCCGTAGTTGCCGGCTCCATTGTCTCTGACGACGTCTTACGTCAAAAAGGGAGCAACGCGTTTTTCACAACTCAACCAATCAGCGATAAAGTTTTTAAGCGCATCAATGGCCACTCTTGGAAAGCCGTTTGTGGTCACAATCGTCAGGACTTCCGATATTTGCAGGTGCTGCACCACGATGGCCACGGGCATATTCGACACGGTGAATTGATCGTACATAAGGTGGGTCTGGACAAATCGCTCAAAGATCTTGCGACGGGAGCCAAGTTTTGT
>JAHHRH010000093.1 GCA_020025915.1 Sutterella sp. | reverse complement strand
GGACGACAAGCCGAGCTTCGGTTTAGTTTGTTGTTTTGCAAGCTCGTGCCTTTAGACACGAGTAGTTCACTTTTTAGGATTATCCCATGTCTCAAGAAAAAGACGACGTAAAGATCGATGACATTCGACGTGATATTGATGAAGCTGATGAAAATATCGTGAAGGCCATTGATCAGCGTCTGAAAGCCGTAAAGCGCGTTGCGCAAGTGAAGCGTTTACAAGGCTTGCCCGTTTATGATGCCGTGCGTGAAGCTTCTTTACTTTATAAGTTGAGTGGTTTGACGTCTCGCGATACCGCAGAAGTGACGCTTCCTGTTTATCGGATCTTGATGGCTGCAGCGCGCCGTTTCGAAGAAACAAAAGTTGAGGCCGATGAAGCCTTGAGCGGACATTTGACGTTGACGCTCACCGACACGAGTCAGTTTACTGAAGTAATGGCGATTTTCTCGGTACATGACTATGTGCCTGAGCGCATGACTTGGGAAGCGCCCGTCATCGTGCTTGAAGCGCTTAAGCCCCTCCCTGCCTCAGTTGTTCGTGACCTTCGTGAACACGGTATTGAAATTGAAGGGGAGTGATGTGACCGTCAACCCACAGTATGCTGACCTTGAATATGGCCTTATTGGTGCAAAACTCGGGCATTCGATGTCGCCTGAAATCCATGCGCATTTGGGTCACTATGTGTATGACTTGGTGGAACTCACCGAAGATGCGCTCTCGGACTTTTTGACGCAGGCCGATTTCAAAGGCATGAATGTCACGATCCCGTACAAAAAAGCGGTCATTTCTTTTTGTGCGCAATTGACCGACCGTGCTCGCGCGATTGGTAGCGTTAATACTTTAAAGCGGCTTCCTGACGGTACGCTTTTAGGTGACAACACGGACTATGCAGGCTTTTTAGCCATGGTTCACGAAAGCGGCTTAGACGTGCGCGGCAAAAAGTGTTTGGTCTTGGGTTCTGGCGGCGCGTCATTGACTGTGGTTGCTGTGCTTCGTGACCTGGGTGCAGGTTCTGTCGTGACGATTAGTCGTGAGGGCGTAGATAACTACAGCAATCTTGATCGTCACGCAGATGCTGCCCTCATTGTGAACGCGACCCCTGTTGGTATGAGTCCCCATTGTGATGCTTCGCCTTTAGCGTCGTTAGATGGATTTACAAAACTCGAAGGTGTTCTAGACCTTATCTATAACCCAGCCGACACGAACCTGATGCAGATGGCAAGAGCCAACGGTCTAGTCGCGGTGAATGGCCTTACGATGTTGGTAGTTCAAGCGGCTGAAGCAGCCTCTTTATGGTTTGACCGTCCAGTTAACCAGGCCATCTGTGCGAGTTTACGTCGTGAACTCGCAAAAAAAGCATGTAACCTCGTGTTGATTGGGATGCCTGGCTGTGGCAAAACAACGATCGGTAAGCGCCTCGCGCAACGTTTACAGCGGCCTTTTGTGGACTTAGATGCGGAGATCGAAAAAACCACTGGCATGTCGACTGAAGTGCTTTTGACGCAATACGGGGAACCGCATTTTAGAGAGATTGAAACTCGTGTCCTTCGACAGTTTGCCAATCAACATGGGTTAGTGCTTGCGACGGGTGGCGGAGCGGTTGTGCGTCCTGAAAACCACATCTTGATGCGCCGCAATGGTTTGATTGTTTGGATCGATCGCCCTCTTCAGTCGCTTGCGACAACTGGTCGACCGTTATCACAAGCACGAGGCGTTGAAGCCATTTTTGCGGAGCGCGAACCGCTCTATCGAGGGTTAGCGGATCGTTATGTCCCTGCGACCGACGTTGACGAAGCGGTTCGTATCATCTTAGGTGAAAAGTCATGCAATTCTTGATTATTAATGGCCCTAACCTCAATATGCTCGGTATTCGAGAGCCTTCGATTTATGGCTCGATGACCTATGACGATTTGGTGACGTCATGTTTGGGCTGGTGCCATGATGTCGGGGTTGATGGGGAGTGCTTTCAGAGTAATCATGAAGGTGCCATCGTTGATCGGATTCAGCAAGCCTTCTTTGACAAGGTCGATGGGATTGTGATGAATCCAGCAGCGTACACGCATACGTCTGTTGCGATCCTTGATGCTCTTAAAGCCACAGGTATTCCGACAGTAGAAGTGCACATTTCTGACGTTCACACACGTGAAGCTTTTAGACACCATAGTTATGTGTCCTTGGCTGCGGTTAAGACCATTATTGGGCATGGCGTGCAAGGGTACCAAGAAGGGATTACGTGGCTAGCAGATTATTTGCGTGCGCAGTCCAAAGCTTGATCGTTTGTTGGTTTTTCGCTATTTCTAAACTAAAAAGTCGTGACTTTCGAAGAGGCGTTCTATACTATGTAGCCTCTTCGTTTATGAATTGACCAATGCCTGACATCCAATCCACGCCTGTTCCGACGACGGGTTCTTCTTTCTTTGCTTAGCTAAACGCTATCCAGATTGTCAGTTTTTTGAGATTGATGCAAGCCACAGTGCGATTGATCGTGCCCTAGAACGTGTACACCAATTTAGCAAGGTTGCCCATTTTTTTTATGGTGTTCAGCTGGATTTGGCGGCAGAGGTGAAGGGACCCACGCGTAGCGTGGGAGGATCACCCTCGTTCTCCTGGATCCATATACCTAACACCTCTCGTGTACCGTCTGTACGAACGCCGATACCGAGATGTACAGCCATATTTTTAATGCTTGCACCCTTGCGAATTTTGACTCTGGGATCATCTTGTCTACGAGATTTGCGTTTCGTCCTGTTGGTACTGGTTGTTTTCGTGGTGATGATATAAACCTGGATTAGAGGCTCCGATTATATCCTTAGCCCCGAAATTTCTGACATCCTCTAGTAGAAAAGGGAGCAATCTCTTACCGTTTGGATGCAAACTTCGTTCCTTGTGAATATTGGGTTATCTCAGTCTACGTAATGAGCGCCGAAACACTCTTGGGTGTTTAGCTCTCGAGTGTTTAGGCGATGTGAATAAGAAAAAAAGCGCTTTGTGAGCTTGGTTATGGCTTTTGGCAAGCGACGGCATACATGATCTCGATAATGCCAGCGTCGTAGAGAAAGTCTGGATTCGATGCGCTCGTCGCAGGGCTCAGCGCGCCCTTTTCAATGCCTACCCACGGGCGATTGATCGGACGACGTAAAAGGACTTCACCCTTTAGGAAGGGGGCGGTGGTATAGACGCGCTCTACTGGACGCAAGCGTTGCTGCACACAATCCACTTGAAAGCGGGTAGCGGCTGTGCGGACATATTTAAACTGGCTACCTAAGACAGATAAGTCTTCAGGACTATTGACGAGCGCATACCAACCGCTCAATTCATCTTCAGGTTTCCAAAACTGCATAGCCGTGCCTTCTTCAATTTTGCCAAGCCATTCGCCATAACGAACATAGGGACCATAGGCACGAGTCATCTTAAGACCGAAAATTTCGACCGTCTTTGAGTTGTTAGCAGCACCATCATCGGCCAACGCAAGACCAGCCGAGGCGGCTAGACACAAGCTAGAAAAGAGAAGCACTGATTGATTAAGGATGTGTTGAATACGGAACATATTGGTTGAGGGGTACAAAGGCTAGTCCTTGTTGCGTTTCCGTATTGTAAGGAATTTGTCTTAGTTTTGAGTGAAGGTTTTGAGCAAAAACCTAATAAAACAGCATCGTTGGCAGCTTTCCAGTGTTTTGAACTATCCCCACTTTGTGAGACAGTTTTAACAACGGCGGTTTAGACGCCACT
>JAHHRH010000092.1 GCA_020025915.1 Sutterella sp. | reverse complement strand
ACCTTTTTGATAAGGTGCCGCGTCAAATCCGATCTATCCAGACCTTCCTTAAAAATAGACATGAATAGTGTGGCAATCGACAGTAAATTAGGCGTTTTCGGGAGGTGTTAGATTGACTAAAAATATGTCAATCATTTAAAATATAAGGTATAGTTCTTACGCTAGTGTCTCAAACGCTTTTCGTGACATTCCCCGCCGAAATCTTTTCGTGTAGAAAAGCTTTGGTTTCTAAACTTCACAGCTGAGAAACTGTCACTCCCACCTATGTCGAATTTGGAGAGTTTAAATGTCCAATACAACAATGACGATTCATACTTACCCTCCTAGCGATAACGCTCATGGAGAAAAGGGACCTGCTTATGTAGGTAACCTTCGTAAGGGTGAACTTCGTGGCATCATCCATATTAATCAAGATCGATGTGTTGGTTGCGATACCTGCTCAAAGTTCTGCCCGACTAACGCGATTGCGGGTGGCTTAGGGGCGAAGCATCATATCAATGAGGACGCTTGTGTCTATTGTGGTCAGTGTTTGATCGCCTGCCCGTTCGAAGCCATTGAACAGATGAGCTTTGTGAACCAGGTCGAGGAAGTGCTTGCTGACAAGTCTCGTATTTGCATCGCGCATCCGTCCCCCGCAGTGCGCGTTTCGCTTTGCGAAGAGTTTGGCGGTGAACCTGGTGAACTGTCGACCGATCAGATGACGAATGCCCTTGAAGCTTTGGGCTTTACGGTTTACGACAGTAATAGTTCCGCTGACCAGACCATTATGGAAGAAGGCACGGAATTTGTGAAGAAGGTTCGTTACTGGTTGTTGAACGACCGCAGTGAAGATGTGAAGGAAATGGCTGAACATCCGTTCCCGCACTTCACGTCCTGTTGCCCGGCCTGGGTCAAGAACATGGAAACGAATCATGCTGACCTTATCCCACACGTCTCTACGGCGAAGTCGCCTTTGCAGATGGGTGGTGCGATTGCCAAGACTTGGGCTGCCAAGTACCTCTTCAAGTGCGATCCTCGAAAGATCTATTTGGTGACGGTCACGCCGTGTACGTCTAAGATCTTCGAAGCGGCTCGTCCTGAAATGAATAGCGCTTGGAAGTGGGCTAAGGCCAACGGCATGATTCCTGAAGATGCACCGTCTTATCAGGATATTGATGTTTGTTTGACTGCTCGAGACATCGCAGAATTAATGCGCCGCAAGGGTATTAATCCGCTCAAGATGCCCAAGAAGCGTGAACGTGGCGTTCTTGAAGTCTATTCTGGTGGCGGTACGATCTTTGGTAACTCGGGCGGTGTGATGGAAGCTGCTTTGCGTACGGCTTACTTTGCGTTGTCTGGACAGGATCTTAAGAACGCTAATATTGAAGTTGTTCGTGGCTACCACAATGCCATCGTCGAAGCGACGATTCCTGTGCCTGTGAAGGCTAAGGGCGGTGAAATGGTTGAGATCCGAGTTTGTGTGGTCAACGGTGCCAATCAGGGTCTTGAAGAAGTGATCCATCGTATCCATCAGGACAAGAATCGTTACCACTTCATTGAAGTGATGAACTGCCCTGGTGGCTGTGTAAATGGTGGCGGTCAGCCTGTCCACTCTGTGGGTACCGCTTGGCTCGATCCGACCTTGCCGCTCCCGATTCGTGCTTAATTTTCGACGTAAGGATTTAAATCATGTTCTCTGAAAACTATGATTATGCCGAACGCCCTGCTGCATTGATTTTGGGTCGTCGCGGTTTTCTTAAGGTGGTAGGTCTCTGTGTGGGTGCTGTCGCTGTTTGCGGGTACGCTATCGGTGACTTGATCGCTCGTCGTGGTGTGATCATCAAAGCCCGTCAGTCTGGTCTTTATCAAGACGACAAGCTCTGCCAGGCGATGGGACTCTCGGCTTCGTATCAGAATCCGACTGTCATGCAGATTTACAAGGATTTGCATGCGAAGCCGACCGATCACACCATGCATCAGCTACTCCATACACACTATTATCCGCGTACTACACTCGCGTCCTTAACGGAGGAAAACCATGGCTAATGACCGTATTCTTCGTTTCCACGCCCCCGATAAGGTGTTCCACTCTGTGAACGCCATCACGTGGTTTGCCTTGCTCTTTACGGGCATCTATGCGTATTTCTGCAATCCTGAAGCTAGCGCTGCCGAAGCGACGATGCTCGCCCACCTTATCATTGGTGTGGTGTTCACGTTTAACTTGCTCGGTTTTATCGTGCTCGCTCCCGATCGCTTTGCGCTCATTCTTCGCGCCTGCTTGGAATGGGACCGCAATACGATCATGTGGTTCCGTAACTTCGGTGGCTATCCGCGCCGCTTCTTCAAGATCCCGTTTGGTCCTGTCGAAGTGCCGCCTCAGGGTCGCTACAACGGTGGTCAGAAGGCTTCCTACTTGCTCTTCATGGGTATGATTGCAGCTTTGACGGTGACGGGTTGGATGCTTTGGATCGGTGCTCCGCTCCTTGGTAAGGCTGTGTTCTTGTGGACCTTCTACTTCCATGTTTGGGGTGGCATCATCGTGTCCGTGCTTGTCGTTTGCGCTCATATCCCGCTTGCGCTCCTTTCTATGGAACACTTCAAGGGTATTTGGCGTCTTGGCCCGGGTACGATTTCTGTTGAAGCTGCCAAGCACCACGCTCCGACCTGGTTCGAACGTGATGTGATTCGCACCAACATCGAAAAGTGATACGCTTTTGATTGATAGATCGTAAGCTTTAAGGAGGTGGTCTTCGGGCTACCTCCTTTGTTTTTGAAGAGTCCGATGAGGCGTTTAGGGCTCACAAGAAGCGATAAAAATGACTCGCTTAGCGACTTTCAGGTATGCTTTGAGGCATGACTTGAAAGAGGTGCCAGTTTTTTTTTCCTAGGCATTGACGAAAAGAAAGGAGTGACCCGAAATGGGATTGGATTTATATGCGGGTACCTTGACTCGCTACTATGCGCATAACTGGAAGACGGTCGTTGAAGCTTGGGCTGAAGCCAATGGTGTTGCCTTTGAGCGTTCTACGCCTGAAGAAAATGCCGAAGAGCAGTTAACGCCTGAACAGATCCAGCAGATCGTGTCTGGGTGGCGTGATGATATGTTGGCATCAGTAACGCCAGAAAATCAGCTCCCAGAAACGTGGGAAGAAAATAACGACAAGCCCTATTACACCGACAAGCCTGACTGGGATGCCTTCGGCGCGATGTTGCTTGTGGCCGCTGCGCATACCTACGAAGAAACCATTCCAGAAACCTTAGAGAAGGATTGGGACTTTACGGAGCATCCTCTCATCAAGCGTTTGAGTGAAGACCATGAACATATGCTTTCGCTATATCGTAGCGTCATGTTCTTTGTGCCTATCATGAATTCAACCATGGTCTTCCGTGGTCCCTTACCAGACGGTCGTGAAGTGCAGATTGGTACCGTCGCTGCGCTCGAAAAGGAACTCGAACACATCAATGAAATCTGCTGGTTGGCTAAAGAAGAGCAGATTTTGAGTTGGACCGAAACCGAAGGGTACCCTGCTAAAACTTTAGAAGAGGTGGGGTCAGAAGACTTTAAGCCTGAACCCTATAGCACGGAGTCGCTCGCAAAGTTTGCGTTCTCGATTTTCTGGCGCGCCATGAAGTTCGCGAAAGAAAACCGCGTGCCTGTGGTCTTTGACTATTAAGACGTAACGTTGCTGAAGTGAGAAGTCTTGCCTTAGGAGCAAGTAACAGATCCACAATCAAGCAAGGCGTTGTCGCCATAAAAAACGTTTTTTTGGTGCGCCCAGCGGCGCACGTGTGTTTATGTGGTGAAAGTCCACTGA
>JAHHRH010000091.1 GCA_020025915.1 Sutterella sp. | reverse complement strand
TTTAAGGCCGGCGAAGCGAGTAAAAAGCCTTCGACCCTCCTTTCACTCATCAATCACCTCGCAAGTCTACGTTTAACGCGCACGGATTCGATCGTGGCGTTAGGCGGTGGCGTCACGGGTGATCTTGCTGGGCTCGCCGCTTCCCTTTACCTGCGCGGCATTGCTTGTGTACAGATCCCTACGTCGCTCCTTGCCATGGTGGATTCGAGTGTCGGTGGCAAAACGGCCGTAAATCTCGAAGAAGGTAAAAACCTCATGGGCGCCTTCTTTCAGCCTGTGTTGGTGCTTTGTGACCCAGATTGCCTCCAAACGTTGCCAGACGTTGAAATGGCGAACGGTTGGGCTGAGATCATTAAATATGCGATGTTGCGTAACGATTCTCTTCCCGCTTTGCTCGAAGGCGAACTAACAGACGACGTGATGCTCAAAATCATTGCGACGTGCGTTGGGATCAAACGAGACATTGTTGAAGCTGACGAATTCGAATGTGGGCAACGTGCCCTATTGAATTTAGGTCATACGATCGGTCATGCGGTGGAACGTGTGACTCATTATGACATTCCGCACGGTCGTGCCGTTGGGATTGGGATGGCCGTGATGGCACGAGGTATGGTGCGCGCAGGTCGTGCACCAGCTGACATACTGCCTAAGCTCGATGCTCTCCTCTCGCGCTATGGTTTAACGAACCGTTGCGAGTGGTCTGTGGACGACCTTCTTGAGGCTGCATATTCAGACAAAAAGACGGCAGGCGATAAAATCACGCTAATTCTTCCTTATGCCTGGGGTGATTGCCGAACCGTGAAGACTACGTTCGAAGAGCTTAAGCAACTAATGGTCTTTGGACTAGAACCTTAAAGGGACGAAAATGAAAGCATTGATTCATTCAGCGGATCTCAAAGGTATGATCCCGGCGATCGCCTCCAAGTCTTTTGCACATCGTTTATTGATCGCTTCAGCGTTGGCTGATCAACCAACCGGGGTGCATTGTTCTTTGCGGTCTGAAGATATACTCGCAACCGTTCGTGTGTTGAAGGCATTAGGTGCCGAGATTGTTGATCACAGCGACCGCTTTGACGTAACCCCCATTACCATGTCTGCGCGTGGTCTTCAAACCAATGCTCTTTTAGATTGTGGTGAGTCAGGTACAACCGCTCGATTCATCTTGCCGATCATCGCAGCTTTGGGTCATGAGGGTGCTTTGACGGGGCATGGTCGACTTCCGCAGCGTCCTTTGTCACCGCTTTATGAAGTGTTGGTGGATCACGGTCTGAAACTGAGTCCTCAAGGGACTTTTCCTTTGACAGTCAAAGGCCAACTTGTGGCCGGTGACTACGCGATTGCTGGGAATGTCTCAAGCCAGTTTGTGGGTGGCCTTTTGTTTGCTTTATCGATCACTGAAGGATGCTCTACTCTGACGCTCACTGAAACTATCGAATCGGCGCCCTATATCCGTATGACGTTGGACGTGCTTCGTTTGTTTGGCGTTGACGTCACGGTGTCTGACGACGAGCGCGTTTATCGCATTGTTGGTCAAAAGACCCTGAAGAGCCCTTGTACCGTTACCGTTGAAGCGGACTGGTCAAACGCCGCCTTTTGGTTGGCTGCCGGTGCGATAGGTACGAAGCCTGTTACGCTATTGGGCATCACTAGTCAATCTTCTCAGGGCGACCGTGCCGTAATTGAGATTCTTAGTTGCCTTGGGGCACACATAGATCAAAACCCTGTAGCTCGAACCATCACGGTCTCGCCGGCGCCCCTCAAAGGTCAGGTGATTGACGCAGCGCAGATTCCAGACCTTGTTCCAATTTTGTCGATTGTCGCCGCGTGCGCTGACGGCACAACGACCTTTGTGAATGCCGGTCGTCTACGTATAAAAGAAAGCGACCGTCTGGAGACGACCGGTGACATGCTACGAGCTTTAGGCGTAGAAGTAGAAGTCCTACCCGAAGGACTTGTTGTGTATGGTCGAGGCCAATTCACGTCCGCGACTATTTCAGGTGCCAATGACCATCGTATTGTCATGTCTGCCGCAATTGCGGCGTTGCGTACGAAAGGGGATGTCACGATCGAAGGTGCACAAGCTGTACGGAAATCCTATCCATATTTTTTTGAAGACTTCTCCTGTTTAGGCGGTCAGGTTACTTTGGAGCAAGACGCATGAGTCACTGGGGTAAAAATTTATCAATGAGCGTCTTTGGCCAAAGCCATGCGGCCGCGATCGGTGTGACGATTGACGGGTTACCAGCTGGTGAAGCCATTGATATGGATACGCTACAAGCCTTTATGGATCGTCGTGCGCCTGGTCAAAATAAAATGACCACGCAACGTAAAGAGCCCGACGCACCAGAGATTCTGTGTGGCGTGATTGATGGGGTCACCTGTGGAACGCCATTGACGGCTGTAATTCGTAATACGGATACTAGATCCAAGGACTATAAGGCGATTGCTGATAAGCCGCGTCCTTCCCACGCAGATTGGCCGGCGCACGTAAAGTACGCGGGCTTTCAAGATGTTCGTGGGGGTGGTGCCTTTTCGGCTCGGCTCACGGCTCCCGTGTGTATTGCTGGTGGCATCGCGCTTCAGATTTTGGCACGACGTGACATTCATGTGGCAGCTCATATTCTCTCGATTGGTGCGGCGCATGACCGTCCTTTTAACCCGATGGGTGAAGACAGTTCGTCCTTAGCCGCTCGTTTGACGAGATCTTTGGCGGTACTCTCTAACGAAGTAGCGGATGCTTTTGCCCATGAGATTGAAGCGGCGCGTAAGTCTGCTGATAGTATTGGCGGTGTGATCGAATGTATGGTGACCGGGCTCCCTGTTGGTTTGGGTGGCCCGCTCTTTGATGGGATCGACGGGCGCCTTGCGCAAGCCGTCTTTGGGATCCCTGGCATTAAAGGGGTTGCCTTTGGCGAAGGATTTAATGTTGCCAAAATGCGAGGCTCACAAAATAATGACCCTTGGGGTTTGCTGGACGACGAAGTGGTTCCCCTCACCAATCATGCGGGCGGTGTCGCAGGCGGTATGACGACAGGCGCTCCATTGATCTTTAGTTGCGCCTTGAAGCCTACGCCATCTATTGGTCAGTCACAACAAACTATTTCGATTGCAACGCGCGAAGCCACTGACCTCAAAGTGGTTGGCCGACATGATCCCTGTATTGTGGTGAGAGCCGTGCCAATCGTTGAAGCGGTCGCGGCGATCACTATCTTAGATGTCCTACTCGATGCGCCTGCTGTGTTGAACAAATGGCCCGCGCATTCTCGCACGTTCACTGGCGAGTCAAGCGGACCGACGATTTTGTGAATTTCTCCGTAAGTCTTTAGAGGTTTTAATTGTCTTTTCGCTGGGAGGGGTTTGTTGTTCGATATATCGTTTCACAACCTCAATGCTCGCTCCTCCGCAAGAGACTACACAATAACTGGGCGACCAGAAGTGCTTTCCCCAAAGCATTGTTTGGATGCGATCTGCGTATTCGCGTCTAATGATGTAGGAGGACTTGCCTTTGAGTTTACTGACTAAATTCGCAACGGCAACCTTCGGGTGAACAGAAATCATCATATGTATATGGTCATGTTCACCGCCAAACTCTAACAGCTCGCAATCCATTTGATCACAGGTTTCGGCCATGATCTCTTTAGTTCTATCAAGCATCTCTTTTGTAAATACGCCTCGCCTGTATTTTGTAACAAAGACTAGATGAATTTCGTTTTTGTATAAACAGGTTCTACCAGTTCTCCATCTGTATATTTCAATCTTCAGACTAGATTCGTAAAAAAGTTCAGTATAATCGATTCGATACCTCTTATCTTC
>JAHHRH010000090.1 GCA_020025915.1 Sutterella sp. | reverse complement strand
CGGGCGGACAGTGGACTTTCACCACATAAACACACGTGCGCTGCTGGGCGCACCACAAAAATAGCCAGTTCCTCGTCGAAACTGGCTACCTGAGCCTACAGGTTCCCTCACCCACTCAACTTCAATCCAAGTGTCGAGCCTCTTTAGGCAACAAGGCTAATTCCATCTGCGCATCTAACTCACGCCCAGCCTTTATAAAGATGGCAGCGAGCATGCGACGGCAACGCAAAGCCGTGAGTGTGGGCGAAATGACTTCTAAAGTAGGTGTGATAGGCGTCATCGCGGGCGGCAAGACCTTCAAAGCCAACGCCAAACGGTCAGCATCTTCTTCGGTCTTTTCCATACGACGTTCAACCAAATCCAAGGCTACACGCAAATGACGTTCAGCGGTAGCATAGTCGCCCACGGCCGCGGCGCATTGCGCACGATAGGATGACACAGCGGCAGACGCTTCTGGGCCACGCTCGTCACCCAACATCATGAGTGCAGTGGCATAATCCCCTGAATGCAAGGTGGTTGCAATATCAGCGAGCAAAGCTCGCGGTAATCGGTTACTCATCGAATTCCTTTGAACGCAAAATCAACAATCATTTCGTCGTCGGTTGAACCGGCGGCAGATGTTGCGTCATTTTACGCCTAGCGTTCGCAGTACGCTCAAAGTAGTTGTAATAACCCTCATAATCGTCCGCGGCGACCATGCCTTTGAGATGTGTCAACGCCGCCTCAAAGCGACTAATCCCATCCAAAATCGCCTGACGATTGCCCCTCGTAATATCAGCCCACATACGCGCGTCCGCCGCTGCCACACGGGTCGTATCTCTAAAGCCACCACCCGCGGCCGCCAAAGCGGTCTCACTTTCGGGCGATTGCGACGCCATTTGCATGAGCGCAAACGCAATCATATGAGGGACGTGCGACACCATAGCATAGACGCGGTCGTGCTCTTCTGGTGTCATCTCAACAACCTTCAAGCCAGCAAGCGTCCAGAGCTTAGCAACCAACGCAACGTCTTCAAGGTCTGACTCAGGAAGCGGCGTCACAACCCCTGTCGCCCCTGTATAAAGCGTCGCAGTTGCATATCGAAGCCCAGCTTTTTCGGCACCCGCAATCGGATGCAATGGCACATAGTGACGAAGTCGCTCATGACGCACATTCAATCGAACCGCTGTAATCACGCTCGAGCGAACACTCCCCGCATCGGTCACGACCGCGTTCACAGGCGCTGCCGCATCGACTTCTTTCATAACGGATCCCATCGCCAGTACAGGGACAGCCACCAACACTACATCTGCATCCGCTACCCCTTCGGCAATCGACGGGGTCACACGATCAGCAACCCCAAGTTCTAGCGCCAAATCAAGCGTCTCAGGATTTGTGTCCACTGCCGTAATCGTCAACTCTGACGACAAAAAGCGACCTTCTTTAGAAGCTTCCTTCCAAGCAAGCGCCGCAGAGCCGCCAATTAGTCCTAAGCCGATAATAGTGATACGCATGATGAAGTTGCCTCAAAGTTGATCGTGGTCGACATGTATCGATAATCCTACCGAGCTTCCGCACGCTTGACCATAAGACAAACATCGCAAAAAAGGCGCCATTCACAATGAATAACGCCCTCAGTTTTTAGCCTTTACAGGCACACCGCGTACGCCTTTGTTAGTGCTATCCAATTACTTCCGCGTGTCGTCGCCAGAAACTTCACCCTCATCACCCGACTGAAAATCAGCAATATGCTGATCCAAATATTCGCGTGCCCAGTTTTCATTCACGACCGCCGAGTCAATTTCGTCCAAACGCATGGTGTTTTTGATCATTTCGTAGTAGTCATGACCAAAGCGTAGGCGCGTTAACACGTTACCTTGATCATCCATCACAAAGAAGAAGGGTTCGGCTGTGCCTTTTGCAAAGCGGAAGATTGCGTTACGGTAGAATTTATTTTCTTCAAGCCACGACATCTTATAAAAGACCTTTACGACTTCCATCACACGGTCGTCAAAGCCCGCATCAAAGATCTGCGCCTTTTCGACGAGGTCGTTCGGATCGATCACGACACGGTAGTCACTCATCGGGAAACCCGCGGCTTCAAATTGAGTCTTACGCTTTTCGTGTTCTTCGATATATTGCTGAGCGACATTGACGTCATTCGTGGCCGTAAACTGCACCATGACTTTGTGCGTCACGTCGTTATAAAGCACTGGATAAAAAGCCTGCCCGGTCGCTCCGCAGTTGGGACAGCGGTACTTGAAGAGGTCGCCTTGCATGAGACGCGCCGTCACGTCCGGATTCAATGACGAGTTGATCGTTTCATAGAGTGCGATCGTCAATGGTGTCTGGCACTGCGGGCACGGTGCAGTTTCGGTCTGAACGTTCGACATAAAGTTAGGCTCTCCTCACAATTGTGCTTCAAAAGTTAAAGCACACATCTTTGGTTTTTGGGTTCACTCAACCCGAGTTCGTATCTTACGCGCCCTCCTTAATCCTCGGCTTAAGAGCCTCAGGAACCTGCTAGACTCAGAGTGCACATTTGTTTTATAGGGATCCATCATGAATGAGACGCTCCAACACCTTCTTCATCACAGCTCAGTGCGCCACTTCACCAACGAACCCGTGAGCGCCCAAGACCGCGAACTGATTCTCAACGCCGCGCGTCAAGCATCAACGTCATGCAACCTTCAAGTGACGAGCATCATTCGCGTGACGGATCCTAATTTACGTGCCAAGCTAGCCGTCTGTGCAGGTAACCAAGCGCATGTCATTGAAGCTCCAGAATTTTGGGTGTTTGTCGCTGACTACCATCGCAATCACATCCTCTGCCCCGAGGCTGATCTCGGCTGGGCCGAGCAAGGCTTAGTCGGTGCGATCGATACCGCGATCATGGCACAAAACGCAATGGTGGCTTTAGAGAGCTTAGGTTACGCTGGTTGCTTTATTGGTGGTATTCGAAATAGTGTTAAAGAAGCCTCAGAACTACTTGGCTTGCCTAAAGGCGTCTATTTAGTGATGGGGTTAGCCTTCGGTCGACCTGCGATGAAGCCAGGGCTCAAGCCCCGCCTCCCGGCAAGCGTCACCTTCATGGAAAACCGCTACCGAGATCCTGTTTTCCACGAGCTCGACGCTTATGATGAGACCATGCGCGACTACTACGCCGAACGCGAAAGTCACGCCAAAGACATCACCTTTAGAGAAAGCCTCAAAGTGTATCTACATAAAGAGCGTCGTCCCTTCATTATGGATTACCTGCGTCAGCAGGGCTTTTTCGAAAAATGACGCTGTACCACAAGCGTGGATCGCTATAATGCAAAACACTTTTGAACTTTTTGGCTGAACCAACCATGACCAAACGACTTTTAGCCTCTTTAGCCCTTGCCTCGACGATTGCACTCACAGGTTGCTCCGATGGGGATGAAGTCGGCGATGTTTCGCTCGGCATCTTCACCCTCAAAGACATCAAGATCAACACGTTCCCAGACCCCAAGGTGCCTGGCGTCACGTGCCACGTTGCGAGCATTGAAGCGAATCTCTCTTTTGCCGATCCATCTGATAGCTCTGTCTCTTGCCGTCAAACGGGTGAAATCACCCCTGAAATGATTGCGGGCATTGACCGCTCCAAGGCTGGTGAAGTGGTCTTCACGAAGTCTAAGAGTGTCTTCTTTAAGACCATGAAGATTCGTCGCATCTATGATCCTGAAACGCAGACCCTTCTCTACGTGTCTTATTCGACCAAAGAAACGACGGGTAGCTTTAAGCATAGTCTCTCGACCGTACCGCTTTGGGGTACAGCCGCTTGGGTAAAGCCCATGCCCACGCCACCCAAGAGCATGTAATGACGCCTCTTTGACGTGATAAAAAACGCCGACTTTCTCTGAACTATCCCCACTTTGTGAGACAGTTTTAACAACGGCGGTTTAGACGCCACTA
>JAHHRH010000009.1 GCA_020025915.1 Sutterella sp. | reverse complement strand
CAGTGGACTTTCACCACATAAACACACGTGCGCCGCTGGGCGCACCATAAAAAAAAGAGGCAGTTCAAATTGAACTACCTCTTTTCCTGGATTTGGTCGGGGCGGCGGGATTCGAACTCGCGACCCCTTGCACCCCATGCAAGTGCGCTACCAGGCTGCGCTACGCCCCGAAGGATTTGAAGTATATCCTAACCCTTGCAAAAAAGCAAGAGCACGTCTCAAAATAACTAGAATACGGTATTTAAATGAAACGCTTTTTTTTTGGCGGTCTTCCTGCTCGTTGATCGGACACACGACGATTGAGTGTGCCTGACGGTCGGAAGTTCACCACTCGGCGCTCCTCAATGACCACGACTGACCCTGTCTTCAGATTGCGACCAGGGCGTGCCGTCTTGTCTCTAACCGAAAAAATACCGAGGCCAGCCAACTTAACCGTATGACCTTCCTTGAGATGACTAATGATGAGCTCAAAGATCTGAGAGGCCAGACACTTACCATTGCCGCGATCGATCTTGTACTTTTCATAAAGCACATCCGCGATGGCCGCTTTGTTTAAGCACCTAGAACAAACCTCTGTCGTCTCAGTACCCTCATCTAGATCAACGTCTCGGTCGTCAAACGCATCGAACTGGTCCGGCGCTTCGAAATGATTGATCATAGGCTTTAAACGGCCGACACCGATGCGTATCGGCCGTATTCTCAGTCGTTAATTAACCACGCAAACGTGCACCCGCACGTTCGAGCACTTCGACGAGCGCGCGCATTGTACCATCGGCTTCGAGGTCGTTCAAAGCTTCTTCGCCGAAGGCATTGAGTTCAACCGAGAAAGCCAAGGACTTTTCGTTCGCGCCATCTTCAGTCTTCGGACGATAGAGGTCAAAGAGTTCAAAGCTCGTCAGCGCACCGAGGCGAGCGTCAGCAAGCTGACCTTCGCTCACGACGTCAAAAAGCTTCTGCACTTCGAAATCAGCCGGCACCACAACAGCGATGTCGCGGCGCATCGGTTGGAACTTGCTCACAGGCGTATACTTCGGCAAGCTCAACATCAAAAGCGGATCCACTTCGACTTCAAAGACGATCGGCGCATGCGGCAAATCATAGTCATGGACAACCTTCGGATGCAGTTCGCCAATAAAGCCAACGCGCTTTTCACCAATATAAATGGCGGCAGAGCGGCCTGGATGTAAGCCCGGGAATGTTTCCTTCACGAAGCGAGCCTTGAGCGGCGCAACGAGACGTTCAACGTCACCCTTGACGTCATAGAAGTCAACGCGACGCGCTTCAACCGACCACTGAACATCGTTCGCTGTGCCATAAGCAAGACCAGCGATATGAGACGGTTGACGAACCCCCTTCACAGACCAAGGGCCATCGAGGACAGCTGGATCAGGAAAGAAGACGCGACCCAATTCAAAGACGCGAACGCGTTCAGCCTTGCGGTTAAGGTTGTACTTCAGGATGTCAACCAAACCACCGATCAACTGCGTACGCATCACAGACAACTGAGAAGCAATCGGGTTCAAGAGACGAATCGGCTCTTCGTTACCCGCAAAGTCCTTTTCCCAGGCTTCAGGCACAAAGGAGAAGTTGATCAATTCCTGGTAACCCAACACAGCCATTTCACGACGAAGAGTATGTGCATTGCGCGTCGCTTCCTTCGGGCTCTTCATTGCGATGCGAGCCAATGGCGGACGATCGGACAACTTTTCGTAGCCGTACAAGCGGGCGACTTCTTCGATGAGGTCTTCCTCGATCTCAATGTCAAAGCGATGGGTCGGCGCCTGAACCGTGAAGGCTTCACCATCAAACGTGTATTGAAAACCCAAACGTGTAAAGGTGTTATGCATGGCTTCCACAGGAATATCCATACCCACCACCTTCAAGCAACGTGCCACACGCATCGTCACAGGCTTACGTTCAGGAAGATTCACGATCTGGTCGTCAACAGGACCCACACGCGTAGCATCCGTGCCGCAGATCTCGAGGACGAGACGCGTGATGTATTCCATGTGTTCGGCATTGGTGCCGAAGTCCACACCACGTTCAAAGCGATAAGCAGCGTCCGTCGAGAAATTCAAACGACGGCAACGACCCTGGATAGCCGTCTGATGCCAGAAAGCTGCTTCAATAAAGAGATCCGTCGTTTCTTCAGAAATCGAGCTTTCTTCGCCACCCATAATGCCGGCAATGCAGGACGGCTTGTCACCATCACACACAACGCCATAATACGGATCGAGATCTACCGTCGTTTCGTTTAAGAGCGTCAGCTTTTCGCCTTTGCGAGCCCAACGAACCGTCAAATGGTCAGCGATCAACTTGGCCATGTCAAAGAAGTGCGTCGGACGCCCCTGTTCAAGCATGACATAGTTGGAAATATCAACCAAAGCAGAGATATGACGCAGACCAGCGCGTTCCAAACGGTCGCGCATCCACTGCGGCGTTTCAGCCTTAGCGTTCAAGCCGCGAATCACACGACCCGTGAAACGACCACAAAGGTCTGGGGCTTCAACCTTCACCGGCAAACGACATTCGCAGGTCGGTGCCACAGCTTCCATCGACGGCAACGTCAAAGGAGCACCTGTCACAGCATGCAAGTCACGTGCCACACCCACCACCGAGAGCGCGTCACCGCGGTTCGGCGTCAACTTGATTTCGATACGAGCATCGTCAAGGTGAGCGTATTCGCGGATGGACATACCAATAGGCGCATCATCCGGAAGAATCCAGATACCGTTATGGTCTTCGCTCGTACCCAATTCACGCGCAGAGCAAAGCATACCCATCGACACCACACCACGAAGCTTAGACTTCTTGATCTTGAAGTCACCCGGTAACACGGCACCAATCGTGGCGCAAGCCACCTTAATCCCAGCACGCACGTTTGGCGCACCGCATACGATTTGAAGCACTTCACCTGTGCCAGCATTCACTTCGCAGACATGGAGGTGATCAGAATTTTCATGGTCGCGGCACGTCAACACTTCAGCTACCACGACACCCGTAAAGGCAGGCGCCACAGACGTGACTTCTTCGACCTCAAGACCAGCCATCGTCAACGTTTCGGCGAGCTCATCGGTGCTCAGCTGGGGATTGACGTATTGGCGCAGCCACTCTTCAGTAAACAGCATTTCAATATTCCTTCTTCGTTGAGCTCAACATTAGTTGAACTGGCGCAAGAAGCGCAAGTCACCTTCGAAGAACAAGCGAAGGTCATCGATACCATAACGGAGCATCGTCAGACGTTCGAGACCGGAACCAAAGGCAAAACCAATGTTCTTTTCAGGATCGAGACCATAATTACGGACAACATTCGGATGAACTTCGCCAGCGCCCGAAATTTCGAGCCATTTGCCTTTACGCGGACCGCTCGTAAACATCATGTCCACTTCAACGGACGGTTCAGTAAAGGGGAAGTAACTCGGACGGAAACGGACAACGAGATCGTCCGTTTCAAAGAATCGACGCAAGAAGTCGCTATAAACCCCCTTCAGGTCGGTGAAGCTTACATCATCACCAATCCACAAGCCTTCGACCTGATGGAACATCGGGGAGTGCGTGGCGTCAGAGTCCACACGGTACGTACGCCCCGGAGCGATGACCTTAATCGGTGCCTGATGCGTACGGGCATAGCGAACTTGCATCGGAGACGTATGCGGACGCAAAGGCAACGGACGACCTTCATCGTCGTTACGGTCGACATAGAACGTATCCTGCATGGAGCGTGCAGGATGATTAGGCGGATTGTTGAGCGCGGTAAAGCTAAACCAGTCGCTTTCGATTTCTGGACCGTCAGCCACTTCAAAGCCGATGGAGCGGAAAATTTCTTCGATGCGCATCCACGTACGCATCACGGGGTGAATTCCCCCTTCGGTGCGAATGCGGCCCGGCAACGTCACGTCGATGGCTTCACTTTCAAGCTTGGCTTGCATAGCAGCCTGAGCGAGCTGTTCACGACGGGCATTCAGCGCGGCTTCAATCGCACCCTTGGCCTTGTTAATTTCCTGACCGCGTGCGCGGCGTTCTTCGGGTGCGAGCGCACCGAGCTGCTTCATGAGCATGGTCACAGCACCGGTTTTGCCAATGTACTTCGCCTTGGCGTCTTCCAAGGCGGCAGGCTGTTGAGCCTGGGCAAAGTCCTGACGTGCGGACTCGATCAGTTCGGAAAGATCCTGCATATTCTCTATTCTCGACTTCTGCTTGATATGTTTCCCATAAACGCATAATGCCCCAATAGGTGTCTTATGCGCCTTGCTTGTAACTGGTGTACTTATTGCTAGGTGTCTCATTGAGCACCTAGGTACCTATTACGCAAAACGTTCGTTCGTCACAAGCGCTTTGCTTAAGAGGCACCTTTTTACCAGTGATATAGGCATAAAGTTTTTATTTTACAGCGGTTTGCGATTTTCTTGGGCGTGTAAACCCTTGTCAAACCGTGCGATTCAACACGTTTTCCCCAATCAATAACAGCCGATAGTTAAAAAACCATCGGCTGTCTATTCGATTCAAACTAACGGTAAGCGATCAATTAGGCGAAGAAACGCATGATCGTCATACCGATACAAGCCATAAAGACACTATTAAACATCAACACAGGCCAGTACTTCTTAGGCACGTTAGCCACACCAAGCAAACGACCCATGTACTGAATCTGGGATGCCATCAAAATGAAAGCAGGAGACAAAATAGTGATTTCATGAGGACCAAGCACGCCACTAGCAGCCAAAGAAGCCGCTACACCCACGCCAGCACCGCAAGAAAGCCACGTGGCCATCAACACGGTAATAGCTTCACCCGGCAAGTCGAAAATCCCCATCACCCCGCCACAGGTGCGACCAAGGAAGTCCATCACGCCAAAGAGCTGAAGCATGTAAGTAAGCACGAAAGCCATGAGCACATTAGGCAAAAGGCTATAAAGACCAATGTCCAACCCTTTGCGCAGACCAACGATGAAAATATCAAACGGGTTCTTGGACGCGGATTCGGCACTCTTATGATTATTCATTTGCAAAGTCCTTCTTGTAAACGGTGTTGAGCAACGTGCGAATAAAAGCACCACCCACAAACTTCAAGATCAAAATCACCACCATCGGTACCCAAACCGGACACAAAAACAAGGAGAACATGGCAGACACGGTCGAATAGTAGTTACTGATACAACCAGCACCTGAATACTGCCAGGCCGCAATCGTAATCAAATTCTGCGTCGTAATACGCTTTTCATCATAAAGAGCTCGCGTCAAAGCTGCGCCACCGTCCGTACTCTGAAGGTCAGTGATCAAAGCCAAGCCGGTAAAACCAGGCACACCTAGAACTGGCTTCAAAAGGGGCGTCAAAAGCACTTGAGCAGCACGCAAGGCGCCGTAATGAGAGAGCACTTCAATCAACCCCATTGCAAGCATCACACCCGGAATAAGGGACAAGGAGAAGAGGAAGCCAGCGCGAGCACTGACACCACCAGCCCCCTGGAAGTTGTTGGTAGACCCGGCGATCGTACCAAACTTGCCGATTAACGTCGTGTAGTCGAAAGCACCGAGCCACTTATAGGCATCAGGCATCTTGTAGAAAATCCCCGAGAAAAGCACGATGGCAAAGGCTAAAGCAATATAAGCACCAATACCAACCTTTGGCGTTTCCTCGGAATTTGTTTGAGATTTAAGATCTGACATAAATCTTTCCTGTAGGATCGGGAGGTAAAAAGAGGGGACTTGTAGATCTGTATTTATCGTGAGAATTCAAACAGATATAAACAGGTCAAAACACCCGTCAAATTGAGCGTAAAGGTAAGTATAGCTAACCATTACTAGTGTCACGAGACGCCTCAACGAGACGCTCCTCAAAATAGTCTATCTGTTTTAAACGAATTTACGTCTTAAATAGACTGTTTAACAGTGCTTTTCAAGATTGATAACCCAAAGCAATTTGAGTGTCATTTCACAAAATAAGTGATTAGGATTAAGGGAAATTTCTAGTTACAAATTAGCACTGTGTAAAAAAAGAGACCCTGTCAAATAACAGAGTCTCTCTTTTCGCATCAAAGCTTTCGGATAAAAGCCAATCAATCAAAAATCAACCGATCGTCCGAACATCGCTTTGATTAGGCACCCTTAACCTGGGCAACGAGGGAGGCAAAGCCTTCCTTGTCGAACACGGCCATATCGGCAAGAACCTTACGGTCAAGACCGATACCAGCCTTCTTGAGACCGTTCATGAACACGGAGTAGGTCATGCCATTAGCACGGGCACCAGCATTGATACGGGCGATCCACAAACGACGGAACGTACCCTTCTTATCGCGACGGTCACGGTAAGCATACTGACCAGCACGCATAACAGCCTGCTTAGCAACGCGATAGACGTTGTTACGGCGGAGGCTAAAACCCTTGGAAAGGGCAAAAATCTTCTTATGACGGGCACGAGCCGTCACACCACGCTTAACTCGGGGCATCTTAAATCTCTCCTTTAATTAGGCGTAAGGCAGCATGCGACGCACGGATGCGATATCCGATTCATGGATATCAACCATACCGCGGAGGTGACGCTTGTTCTTCGTCGTACGCTTCGTAAGGATATGACGCTTCGTAGCGTGGGCACGCTTGATCGAGCCACTGGCGCGCGGCTTGAAACGCTTAGCAGCGGCGCGCTTTGTCTTCATCTTCGGCATTTGCCGTTACCTCTTTATTGTATGAACCATAGGCGCTCCGTCCGATGCGGCGGAAACTTTTTCTAGCCTAGACCCACTTGTTATCCAAAATTGGACTGGTTTTTCAACCAATCCAATTTCGGGAAAAAAGTGATTCTACCTCAAATTTGAGGTTGTGTGTGAAGAAATCACTTTTTCTTTTTAGGAGCCAGCACCATGATCATCTGGCGACCTTCGAGCTTAGGTTGATGTTCAACCTGAGCCACGTCGGCAAGTTCCGTACGGATGCGATCCATCAGTTCCATACCGAACTGCTGATGAGCCATTTCGCGACCACGATAACGGAGGGTCACCTTGGCCTTATCCCCTTCAGACAGGAATCGCACCAGACTACGGAGCTTCGTCTGGAAGTCGTTTTCGTCCGTCACCGGGCGGAACTTCACTTCCTTGACCTGAATCACCTTCTGCTTGGCCTTGGCTTCCTGAGCCTTCTTCTGTTCCTGGTAGCGGAACTTGCCGTAGTCCATCAAGCGGCAGACTGGCGGCTGAGCATTCGGCGCAACCTCAACGAGGTCAACGTCGTGTTCTTCAGCCATGCGAAGAGCCTCTGCGGTGCGGACAATCCCGATCTGGGCGCCATCGACGCCGGTCAGTCGGACCTCAGGAACTCGGATCTCACCATTGATCCGATGCTTGCGATCTTGTGCTATGACAATCTCCTAAAAAGTTAAAAGTTCCAGTTAGTGCTTAAACGCCGAACGGGTCTGGTCTTCTTCGGTGATCATGGCGATGAAATCGTCAAGCTTGATCGAACCGAGGTCCTTACCGCCGCGTGCACGAACTGCTACGCAACCAGTCTGCTTTTCCTTCTCGCCAACAACGAGAATGTACGGAATCTTTTGCAGACTCAATTCGCGGATTTTATAGTTAATCTTTTCGCTACGCAAATCAGATTGCACACGAATATGTGCTTCATGCAACTTGCGAGCAACTTCTTCGGCGTAATCCTTCTGAGCATCCGTAATGCAAGCCACAGCAACTTGCACAGGAGCGAGCCACGTCGGGAAAGCACCAGCGTATTCTTCAATCAACATGCCGATCCAACGTTCGAGAGAACCGAGGATGGCACGGTGAAGCATCACAGGCACCTTGCGCGTACTGTCTTCGGCGACATATTCAGCACCGAGACGGCCTGGCATCTGGAAGTCAACCTGGATCGTACCGCACTGCCAGGAGCGACCCAAACAGTCCTTCAAATGATATTCGATCTTAGGACCATAGAAGGCGCCTTCCCCTTCAAGAATTTCGTAATTGATGCCAAGCACATCAAGGCTCTGCATCAATGCGCTTTCAGCCTTATCCCAAGCAGAATCTTCACCGATGCGCATTTCAGGACGGGTAGCAACCTTATAAGCAATTTCGTTAAAGCCAAAGTCCTTATAAACCTTCTGAACAAGGCGCGTATAAGCTTCGCATTCGGCAAGGATCTGATCTTCGGTACAGAAGATGTGACCGTCGTCCTGGGTAAAACCGCGAACACGCATCATGCCGTGCAAAGAACCAGACGGTTCGTTACGATGGCACTGACCGAATTCACCCACGCGGAAAGGCAGATCGCGATAGCTACGCAAAGCATAGTTAAAGATCTGGATGTGACCCGGGCAGTTCATCGGCTTCAGGGCGTAGTAACGATTTTCAGATTCTGTCGTGAACATGTTTTCACGGTACTTAGCCCAGTGACCAGAACGTTCCCAAAGTGAACGATCGAGCAACTGCGGAGCCTTCACTTCACCGTAACCATTGTCCTGGTAGACACGGCGCATGTACTGTTCAACAACCTGCCACAAAGCCCATCCCTTAGCGTGCCAGAAAATCATGCCCGGCGCTTCGTCCTGGAGGTGGAAGAGATCAAGCTCACGACCCAAGCGACGATGGTCGCGCTTTTCAGCTTCTTCGAGCATCGTGAGGTAAGCCTTGAGTTCATCCTTTGTCGCCCAAGCCGTACCATAGATACGCTGAAGCATTTCGTTCTTGCTGTCGCCACGCCAGTAAGCACCAGCCACCTTCATCAAGCGGTGAACCTTCAAACAGCCCGTAGACGGGACGTGAGGACCGCGGCAAAGGTCAGTGAATTCGCCCTGACGATAAAGAGAAATCGTTTCGCCCTGAGGAATGGCTTCAATCAACTCGGCCTTGTACTTTTCTCCCAGGCCCAAGAAAAAGGCCACGGCGTCATCACGGGACATTTCGAGGCGTTCGACCTTAAGGTCACGCTTCACGATTTCGTCCATACGGTCTTCAATCCCCTTTAAATCTTCAGGCGTAAAAGGACGCGTGTAAGAGAAATCGTAATAGAAGCCGTTTTCAATAGCCGGCCCAATCGTCACCTGAGCTTCAGGGAAGAGTTCCTTCACAGCCTGGGCCATCAAGTGGGCGGTGGAGTGACGAATGATTTCAACCCCTTCAGGATCGCGACCCGTAATAATGGCCACTGTAGCATCGTGATCCACAACGAAAGAAAGATCAACGAGCTCGCCGTCAACGCGACCAGCGAGAGCAGCCTTAGCAAGGCCAGCACCAATATCAGCAGCGACATCGGCAACAGTAACGGCACCAGAGAACTCGCGCTTGGAGCCATCAGGAAGGGTAATTGCAACCATGTTTAACCTCGATTTGTATAGGCGAAAAAAAAGTGCGGACATGAGCCGCACTTTCTTTGCCTTGGACAACTGGACAACGTTTCGCTCACGCCCTCTATTTTACAGAGAGGGTGTTGTTGTGCGAAAGCTTAGTAATAAGCACATTATCAACAGTTCCCAATAAAAATTCTGGTAGGCACGATTGGACTCGAACCAACGACCCCCACCATGTCAAGGTGATGCTCTAACCAACTGAGCTACGTGCCTGTGAGGCAAGAATTATGCCTGAGTTTTCAGTAAAGTCAATAGAGTTAAAAAATATTTTTTAGAATATTTGCCAAAATTTTACGTTATCCTATTGATTTTTAAACAAAAAATAGGCGATGAAAAAAAATCACCGCCTACCGTATTCTTGGTATTAAATTTGTAACAAAATTAACTTCGCCGCGCCGAAAGCACCCCGGGCAACTCACGGATCGCATTGAGCGAAGCGCTCAAACTTTGTGCCGAACAAATTTCGACCGTGAAGCGCATATGTGCATCGGTACGAACTTTTTGAGAATTCATCCCAACGATACTTTGCTTAGCCTTCATAAAAACTTCAGAGATATCTCTCAATAACCCTGGTCGATCGGTCGCCACAACAAAGATTTCTGCCGGGAAGACGCTATCGCTACCTTGCCCCCAACTCACTTCAATCAACCGACCATGGTCTTGCTCAGACATATTGCGAATATTCGGGCAGTCGGCACGATGGATAGTGACCCCGCGACCACGCGTGACATAACCCACAATGTCATCAGGCGGCACCGGATGGCAACAGCGCGCTAGTTGCGTGAGAAGCGAATCCACCCCCACCACTAAGACGTCACTCTTTCTGGTCGGTTTACGTTGAGCGCGAACCTGGAATTCAGGCTCTTCAACCACAGGCTTAGGTGGCTGAACGGCCGTCGCAATGGCAGTCTGCGTGATTTCTTCTTTTGCATAAGCCAAACAAAGTTCATCAACCCCTTCGCAACCTAAACGCTTCGCTAGGTCTTCAAGCTTCACTGCTGTCTTACCTAAACGAGCTAATTCCTTGTCGACTTTTTCTCGACCCAAAGAAATCAGTTCAGCCGTATGTTGCGCGTTAAACCACTGACGAACCTTGTTACGGGTTCGCGGACTCATAGCATAACCAAATTCAGACGACAGCCAGTCACGTGAGGGTTGACCCACTTTACCCGCGATGATTTCGACGGTTTGTCCCGTTTCAATCTTCGTATTTAGGGGCACCAACGTCCCATCGACTCTCGCTCCTTTTGTACGATGACCTAGTTGCGTATGTACCGCATAGGCAAAGTCCACTGGCGTAGCCCCGCGTGGCAATTCGACCACACGACCTTGCGGCGTCAAAGCATAGACATGATCGTCGAGCACCAGATCCCCTTCGGGCTGATGCTGATGCTGCATGTCGCTACCCCAAGCCAACAACTGACGTAGCCACGCCACACGTTGCTCTTCGGCATTTGTCGCACCATTCGAGTTACCGGCTTCTTTGTAACGCCAGTGTGCTGCCACACCGAGTTCAGCAAACTCATGCATAGCACGCGTACGAATCTGAATTTCAATAGGGCGTCCTGCCTGGTCAGTCACAACGGTATGTAAGGACTGATAGCCATTAGGCTTTGGCTTAGCGATATAGTCGTCGTACTCTTTACTAAGAACGGGAAAATTTTCATGAACTATCGAAAGCACCTGATAGCAGTGTTCGACCGTGTCCACAATAATGCGAAGCGCACGAACGTCAAAGAGCTGATCAAAACGTAAATGCTTACGTTGCATCTTCTTCCAAATGGAATAGATGTGTTTAGGTCGCCCTGACACGTCGCTCGAAATCCCGTTTTTTTTGAGTAGCTCACGAATGCGAAGGACGGCGCCACGCATAAATTCAATGCGAGCCTCACGTGATTCATCGAGCTGGGTCGCAATATCGTGATATTCAGCAGGACGCGTAAAGCGAAGCGATAGATCTTCAAGCTCCCACTTTAACTGCCAAATCCCTAAACGATTTGCTAGCGGCGCGTAAAGATCTAACGTTTCAGCACCGAAACGATCAGCACCTTCACGTTTAGACGAAGCAAACCAACGTAAGGTCTGCAAGCGGCTCGCCAATTTCAATAACACCACGCGTAAGTCTTGACACATAGACAAGAACATACGGCGCATTACTTCAACTTGATGATGGGTATTTGCTTCTTCATTTTCTGAGCGTGCACGTCGAGAGAGTTCATTCACTTTGCCTAGTTCCTGAACTAACCCATTCACAGCAGGCCCAAAACTCTTTTCAATCCACTCACTAGAATTTTGGATAACCGCCGGCACACAGAACAAATAAGCGGCCGCGATCAAATCTGGGTCATCTCGTACTTCTCTGAGAATACTTGCCAAACCGTCCGCGTGGGTGAGTACGTTTTCCCCCGTCGGAAGCGTGAGATCCCGGTACAACGGCTCAACCATGCTTCTCGCTAACGCAACATCGACAACTTGAGACGTATCAACCATTAGTTGCTTCTCCTCCGAGCGTTCCGACCGTCGGTCCAAGTACGGCGAAACGTTTTATCTGTCATCAGGCGTGAACGGGGATGCGCTCACGCCCTAACTCTCATTGTAGAGGATTGCACAAAATCGACGATCAGTCGAAATCAAAGGTCACATGAAATTCGGCCGAAACATGCTTCACACCATTAGGCCCTAACGCCTGTGTCACACCCGCACCAAATCGACCATCGGCTAACTTTCCTGAAAGAAGTAACGAAGCGTAAGCTTCCCCTTTGGCCAAATCATCGGTCGTCACTAACGATGATACACCCCCAACGGTCATGGTTTGTTTGACACCAGTATCGCCCATGCGCAAACGAAGTCCGGTGTCAAAATTCAACTTGATATAGCTTTTAGGCGTCGGATGCCAAAGTCCAGAGACATCAGCCCCAAAATGCCCAGTCCACACTAGTCGTTTCTCTTCTTCGAGTTTCCAAACCTCTTGAGAGTTAATACCCAACCCGTAGCGAACCGGCAAAAAGTAAGTCATATAACCGCCCGCCGTCAATCCCGTGTCGACCCACTCGCCTTCTCTAACAAAAGTCGACATCATGCCAAGCGATACGGATTGACGTTGAATTTTTTCGGCACCAATCACTTCGTCAGAGATCCCCAAAATTCGCGTTTTATCATTCGCAGCGGCATAGCTCAGGTGCCCCGTCAAATAACCCCAGTCATACCTTTGCCCTGCATAAAAAGACGTCGTCAAAATGGTGGAAGCGCCCTCGATCATGTCACCTTTTCGGAAATTTTGATTTTCGATCGTGACATCGGCGTCATCATAAGCGACACGCATCCCCACAAAGCGATTCAGGTATCGACCGTTCAAACCAAAAGCAATCCCGTCCGACTCACGTTCGTACTTGAGCCCATCCAACTGATTTGACACATTGAGACCGATCGCCTGACCTTCCGAACGAGACGTCAATATTTCTACGTCGAGCGGCAACATCGTTTCATAGCGACGTACCGCGTGCACCCCTGTCTGAATCACTCGTTGGGTTTGACGATCCATCTCAGTCGGCGTTCCTAAACTCTTCTGCATAAAATTAAGTGTCGCAGCATGCTGAGCAAAGTCATCAAGCAGAATCCATTGCTTGTAATAGTTTTGTAGGCTAGATGGCGCCGTGCCAGCCGATAGTTCCTTAAAAAGCTCATTGATACTTTCAGCAAAATAACCTGTTGGCTTCCAGATCTTTTCTGACATTTGCCAGCCGCCATCAACTTTTTTGAAACTAACCTCGAACACTTGTTCATTCTTGAACACAAACGTCGAACACTTTTCAAGCCCTTCAACCTTTGCGTTCGGACCAGCCTCAATAAAAGTATCAGGATTGAGTGTAGTGTATTTTGCAGTGAATTCGGTGAGCGGGTTCATGATCACAATGACCGAGCCTTGCTCGAAGTACGCACTCGCCCCATCTTCGACATGGATTCCATCAACATCTTGCTTCTGCAAACCGTCAAAGAGCAATGCGGAATCAGCACCCATATACAGATTCCATCCATTTTTCTGCGCTTCAGCTAATGTGCCGCCCACCGAGATAAAAGTATCTTTTTGAATGCTCAAACCATCGGTGACATACAAGAAGCTCGTTTTAGAACGATTAACCTCATGAAGAATACTGTTCGCAATATTCAGTGCACCTTGACTTGACAGCATCAACTTGGTTAGTTGGTCATCCTCTGCTACCCCGTCGGGCTCATGATTAAATAGGAAGGCACTCGACCCCTTAGTCAACTCCAAGTTGACTTTAGGGCGCTCGCCGTCGACATTCTTAGTAAACATAGCCACGCCAACGCCATACCGCAAATTGGAAGTTTCTGCAACATCAATGCCATGAACCCGGATCGTTAAAGGGTTATCCGTAGTAAATAAATTCTCTATATATGAGACGTTGCGTAGCCATTTTTTCTCAACTAGACCAGTATAGTTCGTTGCTTTACTAACAAGATCGATCACCCCGACATCTTCATACAAACCATCGATGAGTCCAGAACCTCCATTCAAATCCACTTTCCAACCCATAGCCGGCCAATCGTCTGGAACGTCGAATATCAAGCGTTTATCGTCACTTTCATCGGATACACTACACTGGTCATTCGCAAACGTTGGACCTGTGATAGCAAGTGTGCTGAGGGTTGTAGCTAGCGTAAGCGTGGAGGTTAAATCAGACATAGATAGTCCCATATAATTTAATAAGTGACGTATCATATCTAGGGTTTACCTCTATGCGCGTTATTGTTGGTACACTTTCAACAACAATACAACAAGAATCTTTTTTGTCGCTACCTACAAAACATCTTCATATATACTTAAGCGCTTTTGTATAAAAAAGCACCAAGAGCAACAATGTCTCTCAGTGCTTTCTTTTTTCTAGGGTTCGCTGGACTTAGTTCTTCAGCGAATGTATCGGTGCAGGAATACGACCACCGAGCTTCACGAAGCCCGATGCGTCGCCACCAGGTACTCGAATAATAGCAGCCTCACCCAAGAGGCCACCAAAGACCGCCTTATCACCCACCCCCTTTCCAGGCACAGGAATAATGCGAACCGCCGTCGTTTTCGCATTGATCATACCAATCGCCATTTCATCCGCAATCATGCCCGAAATCGTCGCTGCAGACGTATCGCCAGGAATCGCAATCATATCGAGTCCCACCGAGCACACACTTGTCATTGCTTCGAGTTTTTCAAGCGTGAGTGCGCCACTACGAGCAGCTGCTTCAATCGCACTATCTTCAGAAACAGGAATAAAGGCACCCGAAAGTCCCCCCACGTGAGACGAGGCAAAGACGCCACCCTTTTTCACCGCATCGTTCAACATGGCAAGAATTGCCGTCGTACCTGGTGCACCAATCGAGGAGAGCCCCATCGTTTGGAAGATTTCACCCACGCTATCCCCCACAGCCGGAGTCGGCGCCAACGAAAGGTCAGCCACACCAAACGGAAGATTCAAGCGCTTTGCGACCTCATTTCCGATGATTTCGCCCACACGCGTTACCTTGTATGCCGTGTGTTTAATGACTTCAGCAGCATCCGTAATCGTCAGGTAGTCCCCCTTGGCATCAAAAGCACGATCCAAAGCTTTCTTGACGACACCTGGACCAGACACCCCCACATTAATGACGACATCAGGCTCACCAACCCCTAAATAGGCACCAGCCATGAACGGGACATCTTGTGGAATATTGCAAAAAACCACCAACTTCGCACAACCAATCGCATCGCGCTCGGCAGTTGCTTGCGCCACATCGAGAATGCGTTCCCCCATGAGTTTCACGGCATCCATATTGATACCCGCTTTGGTTGAACCCACATTAATCGACGAGCAAATACGATCCGTCGTTGCTAAAGCTTCTGGGAGCGCATCAATCAAATGACGCTCACCAGGCGTCATACCTTTTTCGACCAAGGCACCAAAGCCACCAATAAAGTCCACGCCAACGTCTTTGGCGCATTCGTCGAGGACGCGACAAGCGTCCACCATTTGGTCACGGCTAAAAGCGGCACACACCGTCCCGATAGGGCTCACCGAAATACGCTTATTGACAACAGGAATCCCATAGCGATCCCCGACAATGTCACAAGTTTCAACGAGTTTTTCAGCGTTACGCAGAATCTTGCTACGCACCTTATAAGCGAACGTATCAAAGTCGTGACTTGCACAATCAAATAAATTGATGCCCATCGTCACCGTGCGCACGTCCAGGTGCTCACTACGCAACATATTGAGAGTAGAGAGTACTTCGCGATCAGTCAGCATGATCTAGGTTCCTTACGTTATTAGTCCACACGTACGCGGTGAATCGCTTCGAAAATCGCCGCATGTTGCATATTCATGCGTAAGCCCATCGCCTTCGCGCGTTCCCCCATCACACGATGTAATGCGCGAGTGTCTACCGAATTCGGTACAACGACCTCAAAGACCTGCAGACTTTGATCATTTTCAATACGGAAAGCCTTCAAACTTTCAACATTGATCGACTGTTCAGCACAAATTCGGGCAAAAGTTCCGATGATGTCATTACGGTCAGGTCCCCAGACACTGATCACAAAAGGCTCACCTTCAATGACTTGAGACGCCTTAGGTGCTTCATAGTCACGAATCGAGACGCTTAAATGAAACTTCTTGGCCTGAAATGCTGTACGAAGCTCCAAAACGATATGGTCGTTATCGAGTGTTTCGGGCTTATTGACGAGATAGATGGAAGTGAACTGATGGCGAAGCGTCGTTTGAGTCATCTGCTCAATATTGCAGTCGAGACGCGTTAAGGTCTCAGCCGTTGCCGCCACAACCCCCGGCTGATCTAGACCGATCACGGCCACCAGAATGTCTTTTGTCATCATAGTATATGCCTCAAGATAAACGTTTGAAGGCGTCTTCAATGAAGAAGACCTATCCTTTCAGTGTACCTTAGGCAAACATGCTCTAAGACGAGGGAAAGCCTCTAAGGCATTATTCGTGGATTCTTCTTGAGCTGCCACCATAGACATACCTCGAAGGGCCGCCACCACCTCTAATGTACGCGCAATATCTTTGGGCTCCGTGCGCAGGTCACCCGCATCACGACGTTCACTCGAAGGCATATCGGGTGCATCCGTTTCTAAAACCCAAGCATCAGTCGGCAATTCGGACGCATGACGACGTATGCGTTGACTCCCGTCATAGGTGACTGCACCACCAAACCCCAACTTAAAACCCAATTTGAGAAAAGCCTCACGCTCGACAACAGACCCATTAAAAGCATGAATCACACCGTGAACTGGCTGTCGGCGCAAATGGTAAAGAAGCCTTGACGCGCTTTTTCTGACATGCACCGACACAGGGAGCCCATAAAGACGCGCAAGTTTTAATTGCTCACGAAAAAACCACTCCTGTCTTTCATCAATAGTCATTGTGAGCCCTTCAATCCCGATTTCACCGATGCCAATAAAGTGGGGATCATCGATCGCCACCTTAACGACTTCGGCAAGTTTCAAAAGGTCATTCTCATGAGACTGTGGGACAAACAAAGGATGAATCCCGAGCATATAGGCAAGACCATACCGATGAGCAACCTCTCGGGTTCGCGTCCAATCCGTCGCAGAACCTGCACAAACGACTATGGACACCACCCCAGCTGACTTCGCCTCACTAAGACAACGCTCCAAATCCTCTGAAAACGCTTTGGATTGCAGATGTGAGTGCGTATCAATGAGTCCCACACACACGACGTTACCCTTCGCGAATTTGGCCAGCATCTAACCGTAAAGTGCGATCGCAGCGCGCGGCCAAGGACTCATCATGCGTCACGATCACAATGGCCGTACCTTCACTTCGAGCCAAATTTAAAAAGAGGTCAAAAACCCCATCGGCTGTTTTACGGTCAAGGTTCCCCGTTGGTTCGTCGGCCAAAATACAAGTAGGACGCGTCACAATCGCGCGAGCAATAGCCACACGTTGACGCTCACCCCCAGAGAGTTGTGAGGGCAAATGGGTCGACCGATGAGCGAGCCCTACGGCCTTTAACATCGCCATAGCACGCTCTCGACTTTCGTCCTTATCTTCGCGACGAATCCAAAGTGGCATCGCGACGTTATCGAGCGCCGAAAACTCAGGCAACAGGTGATGAAACTGATACACAAAGCCTAACGAACGATTGCGTAGTTGACCTAACGCCTTATCATTCATGCCCGCAAGACTTTGACCCGCCACACGAATGGCGCCACCATTAATCGTATCCAGCCCACCTACAGCATGTAAAAGCGTCGACTTACCGGACCCAGACGAACCCAGAATAGCTACGGTCTCGCCGCTCGCTACTGTAAAACTCACATCCTTTAAGATATCCACAGGGTCATCACCATCGTGATAGACCTTGACCAAATGTTCGACCTCAATCACGTTATCCACGACATTACTCATAGCGAAGGGCCTCCGCAGGTTGTGTGCGCGCCGCGCGCCAGCTCGGATAGAGTGTCGCAGCAAGACTTAATAAGAAAGAGAAAACTGCAATCGGAATGACATCAGACATGCGTGGATCAGACGGCATATCAGAAATAAAGTAGATGGACTTCGGCAAGAATTCAACATTAAAGAGTTGCTCGATACTGCTCACAATCGCACCCACGTTTTCTGCGACCAAAAGGCCAACACCTACGCCCACAGCAACCCCGATTAATCCTACGATCGTACCTTGAATCACGAAGATGCGCATAATGGCGCCTTCACTCGCCCCCAAGGTACGCAAAATGGCAATGTCAGCTTGCTTTTCTTTGACAGTCATCACCAATGCCGACACCAAACCAAAGGCACCCACCAAAACAATCAAGAACAGAATAATGCCCATCATGCGCTTTTCGACTTGCACAGCCGCAAACCAAGTGCGATTCTGACGAGACCAGTCTGTCGCATAGGTGCCGTACGGCAATTCGTTGACTAACGTACGCGCGATGATAGGTGCACGATCCATATCAGCGACACGTACACGTAAGCCTTGAGGGCCCCCTGTTCTAAAAAGCGCCGCAGCGTCCTTCATGTTAACGATCGCCATGGAGCTATCGTATTCATAGTGACCTGAAGACAAATAACCTCGTACCGTGAACTGTTTCATTCGAGGCACTAGCCCTGCTGGCGTCACATTGCCTTGCGGTACCATCATGGCCACGCGGTCGCCCGGGCGCACGCGCAACGCATGAGCCAAATCTCGACCCAACAAAATACCGAATTCACCAGGCTTTAGAACGTCAAGAGACGGCACCCCTTCGAGGTGGTCAGCGATATCACTCACGCCCGGTTCAGTCTTAGGATCAATCCCTTTGATGAGCGCTCCTCGAACAACCGTGCCTGAATTGAGGAGCCCTTGCCCTTGCACATAAGGGGCCGCCGCCAAGACTTCGGGATTTTCAGTCACTTTCGCTGCGACACTTTGCCAATCCGACATCGTACCTGTCACACTTGCGACTTCAATATGCGCAATGACGCCTAGCATACGGTCACGGACTTCCTTCTGGAAGCCGTTCATCACAGACAACACAATAATTAAGGCTGCGACGCCCAAGGCAATCGAGGTAACCGACATACCAGAAATAAAAGACATAAAGCGGTCTTTACGACGACCGCGACGTCCAGCGCGCGTATAAGTAAGACCAATGGTCAGTTCATAGGGGATCTTCACGGGAGAATCTTCGATGAAGTTGGGAAGCTTCTCATTCTAGCCTGCTCTGCTCCCGTTACAATGCTGAAACTATGTCAAAAACTTTTAACACCCTCCAGATGAAGAGAAAGTTTGTTTCAAACATGAGGGCGTTCAAAGTAGTTCGAATGAGTTTATGTGTTTGCGCGCTAGCCCAACCACTTGTTGGACTCGCCCTGTTAGGTCTCTAAGGCACACCTTCTCATTGCTCAAGCCATGCAAAATTTTCTATGAGTGACAACAAAGCTTTTCTTCTTATTCCCGGTGCTCGCTTGCCTTCCCATGACGCCGAGCGCATTCTAGCGAGCTTACCGACCGAAAGCCGCGAAGCCATTGAATCGATCGGTGAAGGAGCAGGCCAGGCTGTGCCCCAAGTGTTCGATCACGGTTGCTACCGTCGCGCCCCTCATCTGGTTTGGCTTTGGAAAGTCATTACCCGTCGAGCCTCGTTGCCGCACGAAGCACCTTGGCGTTGGCTCGCCTTAGGAGGCCGTGAACAAGCGCCTGAACTTTGGTGTTTAACTCCCTACACGCTGATCGAAGGTCGAATTTCGCCCAATCGTCCTCAACTCGATGACTCGACCTTTATGCAACTCACGTTTGCCATTGAACCCATCTTTCTCAAAGCAGGGCTACGCCTACAAATTTGGGACTGTCACTGGTTCTTGACGCGTCGCGAAGACTGGGCGCTCACGACAACACCTGCCATGGCGCTCTCAGGGCTCCCCCCTAACGAAGCGCGTCTTGAAGGTGCCGCCGCAAACGACGTGCGTCAAATGCTGAAAGAAATCGAAACCATTTTGACCACACACCCGATCAACCTCGAACGACGCACCAAAGGCTTAGCCACCATTGATGGCGTATGGATTTCTGGTGGTGGTCACGAAGAGCTCTTTTTTCCACCCACCCTCATTCGTAGCGTCGCCACAAACGATGACGCGGTTCGCGGTTGGGCTAATGCCGCTGGCATTCTGATTGAACGTTTAGGTCGTGATGAAGGCCATTGGCCAGACGCCCCACACGGCGACATCATTGCGGTGATTGAAGACCTCTACGCCCCATGGTTGACCCAAAACTGGGACGCATGGGCTCAAGCACTCCCGATCGTCGCACAAAAACTCAAACAGTATCGTGAAGATGCTCTACGTTTTGAAGCTGATACCGTGCTTACTGTCGCCTTCGGTGAAACAGGAGCAGTGACTCTTGCGTCTGCTGAAACTGGTTTGATGGATCGACTTTTCCGTCGTAAGTCAAAGTTAGCACCCAGTGCCTGGTGTCCTGATTGCTATCAAGAAGGAGAAGCTTAAATGACTCGAATCTTGATTCGTGACTATGACATGACTAGTGCACGTCGACTCACTGATGCAGGCTACTCGCCACCTATAGCTCGTGCGCTTGCCGCTCGAGGTATTCACGATGCAACGGAACTCGACCAAGAATGGAAGGCCATGTTACCTCCTAGTCTATTAGAAGGCACGCATGCAGCCGCAGAACGTCTTGCACTCGCAAGAGAACGTCACGAACACGTGACGATCGTGGCCGATTATGACTGTGATGGGGCAACTGCGTGTGCTGTCGCCATGCGTGGTCTCTCTATGATGGGAATACGTTCATCCTTTTTCGTGCCTCATCGCGTGCTTCATGGGTATGGGCTTTCGACCACGGTCGTTGATTTGCTCGCACAACAACCCCAAAAACCCAACCTCTTGGTGACGGTTGATAATGGCATCTCTTCAGCTGCGGCCGTACGTCATGCGAATGCCTTGGGGATTGATGTCATCGTGACGGATCACCATTTGCCAGGAGCGGAATTACCGCCAGCTGTGTGCATTGTGAACCCTAACTTAGTCGATTCGACCTTCCCGTCGAAAACACTCGCTGGGGTTGGCGTCATGTATTACGTGCTTTTGGCCCTACGCGCTTTACTTCGTGAACGTGGTGTCTACACTCATCAAACGCAGCCACGCCTCGACACGCTGGTTGACCTGGTTGCCCTTGGCACGGTCGCTGACGTCGTCAAACTCGACAAAAATAACCGTATTCTTGTCTCTCAAGGGCTTCGCCGTATTCGCATGGGACGAACCCATGCAGGCATTTCGGCCTTGTTCGCTGTAGCGGGCAAAAAGCAAGAAGTCGCTAGCGTGCGTGACTTTGGCTTTGCGTTGGGGCCACGCATTAACGCAGCTGGCCGTCTCGACACCATGGAAAACGGGATTCATTGTCTCTTGACCGATGACCCCGCCGAAGCGCTTGACCTTGCTCGAAGTCTCAATGACTTTAATGTCGCTCGCCAAGAACTTGAGATCGAAATGCAGCAGGCCGCAGAAATTGCCCTGTCCCGCTACGATGTCGAAAAGTGTGCAACACTTTCGCTCTACGATGAGTGCTTTAATGAAGGCGTGGTCGGTTTGGTGGCTTCTCGACTCAAAGAAAAAACCAATCGTCCCACGATTGTCTTTGCCCCGTCTGATGATGGGCAGCTCAAAGGTTCGGGGCGTTCAATTCCAGGCATTCATTTGCGCGACGCGCTCGACCTCGTCAATAAACGTTTACCCAATGCAATCATTCGTTTTGGGGGGCACGCGATGGCTGCTGGGCTTACGCTTCGAACGGAGTATCTCAGTGACTTTCAAAAGTTTTTTGAAGACACCGTTCGCAGCATGACTGACCCTTCGGTCTTTGAACGTGTCATCTATACCGATGGGGGGTTAGCGCCTGATGAGATTTCTGAAAGCCTCGTCTACGCCATCGAAAAACAAATTTGGGGGCAAGGCTTTGACGCGCCCATTTTTGCTAACGAATTTAAAGTCATTCGCCAAACGATTCTCAAAGATGCGCACCTCAAGCTCATCTTAGAGCTCGGTAGTCAGCGTTTCGAAGCAATTTTCTTCCGCTTTACCGAGACGTTGCCCGACATTGTTCGCCTTGCTTATCGTCCCAACATCAATGAATTCAAGGGTCGCCGCACGGTCCAACTTGTCATCGAAGCCGCGGAACTTTGATTTTCTGCTTTTTTGCATCACACTAAGCGCCTTTCTCGGTCGAAACGGGAGGCGCTTTCGCTCTATAATCTTTCTATTTTCGTAGCCCTGTCGGATTCTTCATTGTGTTTGCCTTTTTCAACACACGACAGCGGCTTTTTCAATTTCATATGTACTAAAAGAGTGACAAGATGGAAGTCGAACGCATCAATCAGATTCAGAACCTTACAGACGACCTCACCCGCCGTCTGACCGAACTTCGGGGGTATCTTTGACGTCGATCGCAAAGCGCGCCGTCTAGAAGAAGTCAACCGCGAGGTTGAAAACCCGGATCTCTGGAATGATCCGAAGCATGCCCAAGAAATCAGCAAAGAAAAGAAGTTGCTTGACGATATCGTCGGTAGCTTTAACACCTTAACCTCGGGCATCAATGATGCAGCTGAGCTCTTTGAGCTCTCCATGGCAGAAGAAGACTGGAAAACGCTAGAAGCCGTTGGCCAGGACGTCGAGGCCATTGAAACTGAAGTCGCAAAGCTTGAATTCAAGCGCATGTTCAATCAGCCGATGGATCCGTCCAACTGCTACCTGGAAATCCAGGCTGGCGCTGGCGGTACTGAAGCACAAGACTGGGCAAGCATGCTTGAACGTATGTACATGCGATACGCCGAACGTAAGGGCTTCAAGGTGACGCTTGAAGAAGAAAGCCCGGGAGAAGTCGCTGGCATCAAGTCTTGCACACTCTATATCGAAGGCGAATGGGCTTACGGCACCTTGCGTACCGAAACGGGTATTCATCGTCTCGTTCGTAAAAGTCCGTTTGACTCCAACGCTCGTCGTCATACGTCCTTTACGTCCGTTTACGTCTATCCCGAAGTTGACGATTCGATCGAAATCGAAATCAATCCGGCAGACCTCTCGATCGACGTGTTCCGTGCCTCTGGCGCTGGTGGTCAGCATATTCAAAAGACTGAATCCGCCGTTCGTATTCACCATATCCCGACGGGTATCATCACGATCTGTCAGGACGACCGCTCGCAGCATCGCAATCGCGAAAAGGCCATGCAGCAGCTCAAAGCAAAGCTCTATGAACACGAAATGCGTAAGCGCATGGAAGAACAGGCCAAGCTTGAAGAGTCCAAGTCCGACATCGGTTGGGGTCACCAGATCCGTAGCTACGTGCTCGACCAATCTCGCGTAAAGGACCTCCGTACGAACGTTGAAACGGGTAACACGGGCGCCGTCCTTGATGGCGACCTCGACCAGTTCGTCGAAGCTTCGCTTAAGAATGGTATTGGCGGTTAATTCACGCCCCGTATAGACAAGGTTAGCGCTTTGCGTGGGTAAAACGCTGATTCTTCACATTACGACAGGAAAGAAAATGTCTGAACAGATTCAATCCGCCACTCAGATGGCGGAAGAAGAGAACCACATTATTGCTGAACGTCGCGCCAAGTTAGCTGCTTTGCGTGCTCTTGGCGTTGCTTATCCCAACGACTTTGAACGTACTGACCTCTTTGGCGACATTCGCGCCAAGTATCAGGACGTCTCTGCTGAAGAACTCGAAAACCTGAAGCCTCAGGTGGCTTGCTCTGGTCGCATGATGCTCAAGCGCATCATGGGTAAGGCCAGCTTTGCCACCGTTCGTGATTTCACGGGCGACATGCAGTACTTCATCACCAAGGGCGATATCGGCGAAGAAGCCTACGCCGCTTGGAAGACGTTTGACCTCGGTGACATCGTGGCCGTGAAGGGTACGCTTTTCCGCACGAAGACGGGCGAGCTCTCCATTCGCGCCTCTGAATTACGCTTGATGACGAAGAACATTCGTCCGTTGCCTGATAAGCACAAGGGGCTTTGCGACACCGAAATGTGCTATCGCCAGCGCTATGTCGACCTCATCATGAATGAAGAATCCCGTCATCGCTTCCTCATTCGTTCGAAGGCTATCGCTGCTATTCGCAACTTCATGCTTTCGAACCGCTTCCTTGAAGTCGAAACCCCAATGTTGCATCCGATCCCGGGGGGTGCTAATGCCAAGCCCTTCATCACGCATCACAATGCCCTCGACATGGATATGTACCTGCGTATTGCGCCGGAACTTTATCTGAAGCGTCTCGTGGTGGGTGGTTTCGAACGCGTTTTCGAAATCAACCGTAACTTCCGTAATGAAGGCGTCTCTGTTCGTCACAACCCTGAATTCACGATGATGGAATTCTATGCGACGTACTGGACCTATCGCGATCAGATGGCCTTTACTGAATCCCTCCTTCGCACGGTTGCTCAAGAAGCCACAGGTAGCGCCATTCTTCAATACCAGGGGCAGGAAATCAATCTTGAAAAGCCCTTTGATCGTCTTACCCCGATTGAAGCCATCAAGAAGTACGCCCCAGGTTACACGGACGAACAGTTGAATGACGCCGAATTCTTGCGCTCCGAATTGACTCGTTTAGGCGAACCGCAGCCAGAATACGTGGGCCTTGGTGCTCTTCAGATGGCGCTCTTTGAAGAAACCGCTGAAGCTAAGCTCATCCAGCCGACCTTCATCATTGACTACCCGACGGAAATCTCTCCGCTCGCTCGCGCCTCTGATACTGACCACGACATCACGGAACGTTTCGAACTCTTCATCGGCGGCCGCGAATTGGGTAACGGCTTCTCCGAATTGAATGATCCGGACGACCAGGCTGCTCGCTTTAAGGCCCAGGCTGATGCCAAGAACCACGGCGACGACGAAGCCATGTATTATGACGCCGACTACATCCGTGCTTTGGAATATGGCCTTCCCCCGACCGCTGGTTGCGGCGTTGGTATTGACCGCTTCATCATGCTCCTGACGGATGCCCCGACGATTCGCGACGTGTTGCTCTTCCCGCATATGCGTCCCGAAGCAGGTCTGATCGGCTAATGCCACAGACATTCATGGATCGAGTCCGAAGACTTCAATCGTACCTTCGGACTCGTACATGTCAACAGAGCCCCGAACCCCTCGGGACTTTTGTCATTGACGGTCACGCAGTTGGTCAACTCACACCAAGGGTCATGAGCGTCTTTCGTCATGATCCCGTGCTTGCCCAATACCTAAAAGAGACCAAACAAAATACCTTCAGACTCATTGCGCCATCTACACCGTACGCACGAGCTCATGCATTAGATAAGGTCACCTTGCGCCTTGAAGCGCTCGGCATGACGCAACAACGTCGCAACGAAAAACTCGACATTCTCACCGAAGAAGGTCTAACTATCGCACAAGCGGAACGTTCAGTCTTTCGCACTTTGGGCCTTTCGACACGTGTCGTTCGCTTAATTGCCATCACTCCTGACGGTCGCTTTTGGCTTCAACGTCGTAGCCCCAATAAACCCATTGGTCCAGGCCTATGGGACAACCTGGCCGCCGGCATAATGTCTGAGGGTGAAACACCACTCACATCCATGATTCGTGAGCTCCACGAAGAAGCAGGGATTGATGCCAATATTCAAATCCTCAAACCACTCCCTTCGCTAGACTTCAATTGCCAATGTTTGGTGCCTGAAGGCTGGATGCAAGAAAGGACAGCAAGCTTTCTTCTTACCGTCCCCTCTGAAGTGACACCGACAAACCTAGATGGTGAAGCAGACAGTTTTGCGTGCTTCACTATTCATCAGTTACTCGATCTCGTCGAAGCTAATCGCCTCATGCCTGAAGCTGCGAGATTACTCATCACTGGCATCATCACCCGTTGCTTCTAACCTGAGGTCTGGATCAAAATCAGGCGCAGAGCAAGAATGCGTGATATTCCCACTTAAGCGCTCAAGACCTTCAACAATACGACGCTTTTCCGAAGACGTGAGCACATCAGTGCCCAACAGATGATGGAAGAACAGGGCGTCATAAGCCAAAGTCACAATAAGGGCCGTCGTCGGACCGCACGGCTCACGCTTCACACGATTGAAGTACTCGCGATACCAGCAACGAACCGGCGTCATCAGCTGTCGATTTTCGGGCGAAGCCACAGCCAATGCAGCAAACGGCGAAATCCCACGGTCAATTCGACCTTCGCTAAATTCGCGATACCAGTCACCGTACGCACGAAGCAGGCGGCTAGGCACCTTCGACGAGAGACGTGCCTTTTGTTCAAGCTCACGCTGAACTTCATCCAAGTGCTGAGCATAGGAATCAACCAACGCTTCAATCAAAGCACTACGCGAAGGATAGTGGTGAATAAAGGAACCTTTACTCACTTTCGCTTCTTCAAGCACGCGGTCAATGGAGAGCTTGTCAGTACCCTGCTCAATCAAAATACGGCGAGCGGCCTCAATGATTCGATTACGCGTCGCACGACCACGTGAATTAGTTTTAGGCACACGGTCGAGTCCTAACACCATATCTACACGTTCATGAGCGCGACCTATCTGATCATCACCCGTCGCTTCGGGCTCCGTACGTTTACGGCACTTACATTCAGTATCAACACTCACGTTTAAAACCTCTTGAGCAACCTGAGCAGACATAGCCTTTCGACGACCACGGGACGCCGAAGTCTGTTGTGTGAGAGCGGTCAATCCGTTGTCATCTCCCTGCTGTCGATTGTCGTCATCCGACGCCTCAGGCGTCACGCGCGTCTGATTCTGGCTGGAAGCATTCCCAGGGTTCTTGACATTGTCCAAAATACCCTTCACTTCGCTCATACCTTGGGCAGTCAATAACTGTGCATCTGCCGAATTCTCAGTCACTGCTTTAAAAGTTTTTGAGGCATTCATAATGCCGGACATTTTTTGCATGCGACGCTGAATCAACATCTCTGCTTGGCGACTCAGCTCATCTGGCGTCAGCTTCGCTTTGACTTCTTTCACTGGTTTGGATTTGAGCGCCAAACGAGTTGAACGGCGAACCGATGAAGCCAAACTAGGGGTAGTGGCCTCTTCCGTATGAACAGAAGCCGATTCTTTCGATACAGGTTGGTTTGGCGTTAATGACGAAACTTTGTCGTCAGACAAACGATTGGAACCCACGATATTGTCTAAATCTAAATATTTGCCTTACTGGCATTAACAAAAAATGAGCCGCACTACGCTCAACTGTACAAAACTGGAGATGCTTTGGGAAGTAGACGAGCTAAGACCATGAATCACGCCCATCAAAGACGGTTGGCGAATTCATTGCACGTGTATGCAACCATATACAGTATAAGTCGTATCACTCTTCGTGCCTACTATTTCCTGCTATTTTTACGTATTGATATGACACCATAAGAGAACAAATCTCGATATTCATACCAAATGAACGAAAGTTTATAAGATCTTAGTTGTTTTATCACTATTACCTGTTTATTAGTCGCTTCAATAGATGCAATCTTAGTATACTTTTATTTAAATTTTAACTAACTAGAAAACAAACTTAAATTTCAATATCTTAATTATAAGTTTTCAGATTAAAATATCGCTTAAAAGTTTCAGTACAACTCCTCAAAGATAATAAATCTCTCTTCATAAAAGATTAAGCAATTACCGACCCTTTAGTACTAAATCCACCTTTTGTTACATAACCAAGCTTCCGAAGGTCTTGCTTGACAGCGCTTGATGATTTTATTATGCTCGTTTGAGATTTACTAATAAGGCCATCATGAGTCGTCCCATCATCACTCGCATTGTCGACATCCCTCTGCGCACGGTTTACTTCAAGCCGTGCGGCAAACTGCCCGACGATACTGAATGCGTCAAGATTAAATTCGAAGAGCTCGAAGCCCTTCGTCTTGCAGATCTCGAAGGCATTAATCAAAGCGAAGCCTGTGTCAACATGGGTATTTCACGCCATACGTTTGGACGCATCCTCGCTGCTGCTCGAAAAAAAGTAGCTCGCAGTCTCGTGGAAAGTCTTCCGATTGTTGTCACGGGTGGCACCAATGCACGACGCTTAAGTTCGGCCGAATTATTGAGAGAGTATCCCGTCATGAAAATTGCCATTTCCGCTGAAGGACCAACCCTTCAAGATATCGTTGATCCTCGTTTTGGGCGTGCCGCTGGGTTTGTGATCTATGACACCGAAACGAAAACCTTCGAATATATTGACAATGGCGCTGCACAAGCAGCAGCCCAAGGAGCAGGTTTAATGGCTGTTGAGACTGTGGTTAAAGCAGGAGTCAAGGTCGTCTTAAGTGGCTACATTGGTCCCAAAGCACTCGAAGCCCTTCAAGCTATTGGTTTAGGTACTGTTCAAGACATGGACAACTGCACCGTTGAGGATGTCATTGCCGAATTTGAAGCAGGTCGCCTGACAGTTCTTTTCCCAGAAGGAAAATAAGCGTGAACATCCTTTTTGCTAGCGGCAAAGGGGGCGCCGGCAAAACCACCGTCACAGCTGGTCTTTCAGCCTTTTGGCCTCGTCCCTTTGTCCTCGTCGACGCAGACGTTGAAGCTCCAGACTTAGGGCTTTACCTTCCCCACCATTTCCTCCATCATGAAACGGTCGGACTTGAGGTACCCAAAGCGATTAACGAGCGCTGCGACCTCTGTGGTGAATGTGTGGCAATTTGCCAGTTCAATGCCATTAAAAAACTCGCTGGTCGCGTCATGCCCTTTTCTGACATGTGCCACGGTTGCGGGGGCTGTAGTGCAGTCTGCGCCCCCAATGCGATTGTCACTGGATTGCGTGAACTTGGGCAACTGTCGTTTGGCGAAACTGATGATCTTCACCCTTTCATTGAAGGTCGCTCACGCATTGGGGAAGCCATGACGCCGCCCGTCATTCGTGCCCTCCTGCGTCATGCCCGTCAAACCGCTGACCGCCTTCAAGCAGACTTGTTGATTGATGCGCCACCAGGTGTTAGTTGTCCCGTTATGACCGCGGCCACACACGCCGACGTTGTTGTGCTCGTTGTCGATCCTACGCCCTTTGGTGTTCATGACTTCAAACTCGCCCTTCAAGCCTTTATTGAAGCGAATAAACCTGTTGCTGTTGTGATTAACCGTAGTGGTCAAATTGAGATTTTCCAAAGCGAAGCATCGCTAGTGACTTTTTGCACCGAGCATTCGATTCCGATCCTTGCTCGTATACCGTTTGATCGCGAGGCAGCAGCGCTCGCAGCGAACGGCCAACACCCGTTAACTTTATCGCCCCTTTGGCGTGATCGTTTTGAAAAAGCCGCGCTTGATATCGCTAAACATATCGTTGGAGACTATCATGCCTGAGATTGTTGTCTTAAGCGGTAAAGGTGGCGCCGGCAAAACCAGCGTTACAGCAGCTT
This sequence comes from Sutterella sp., assembly GCA_020025915.1. Lineage (GTDB taxonomy): Bacteria > Pseudomonadota > Gammaproteobacteria > Burkholderiales > Burkholderiaceae_F > Sutterella. The sequence goes on along the minus strand of JAHHRH010000009.1, from coordinate 13,520 downwards.
TAGCGCGTGCCATCAGTGCCAAAGAACCGATTGTTCTTTGCGACTATGACGTTGACGCACCTGACCTTCACATCCTTTTACAACCCAAAATTGTCAAGCGCAATGACTTTATCAGCGGTCATCTTGCTCGCTTTAACCCAGACGAATGTATTGGATGCGATCAGTGTCTTGACTTTTGTCGCTTCGACGCCATCAGCTCAACTAATGAGGGCGAATATCCCGTCAACGAAACACTCTGCGAAGGGTGTGCAGTGTGCGTGAAACTTTGCCCAACAGGTGCCTTCGACTGGCTTCCTCGATATTGCGGTGAACACTATCAAAGCGACACACGCTTTGGCCCCCTCATTCATGCACAGCTTGCCCCAGGCGCAGAAAACTCTGGCCGACTGATCGTCCTTCTGAAAAAAGAAGCCCGCGCCCTTGCTCAATCAACCCAAGCCGACATCATCCTCTCGGACGGTACGCCAGGGATTGGTTGCCCAGTCATCAGTTCGCTCTCAGGCGCATCACTGGTTTGCGCAGTCATTGAAGCCGGTGCCTCTGGGATTGCCGACTTTAAGCGCCTTGCTGAGCTCACTAAACATTTCCGGTTACCGATGGCGGTCATTATCAATAAGGCCAACTTAAACCTGTCACAAACCGAAGAAGCTCGCCAAGCGGCTGAAGAGGCTGGCGCTACTGTGCTTGGCACCCTACCTTTTACTTCTGCATTCACAGCCGCAATGGCTCGTGGTGAAGCAATCGGTGAAACACCTTCACCCCTGGATGCAGCCTTTGAACAATTTGCTACGCGTCTTCGAGAAATGGTTCTCGAAAGACAACGCCACCGTACCATCATTCCCATCAAGGAGATTTAATCATGATTCGTATTGCCGTTCCTTCTGTTCAGCCTGGCGGCCTTGAAGCTGCTGTAGGTGCTCATTTCGGCCACTGTGACCTTTACACCTTAGTCGACATCGACGACAACCAACAAATCGTTGAAGCTCAAGTGATTCCTTCTTGCGCTCACGAACATGGTGGTTGCCTTGCTCCCGTGAACTATCTCGCCGAACGTGGTGTGAATGTATTGCTCGCTGGCGGCATGGGTATGCGTCCTTTGATGGGTTTCTTGCAGTCTGGCGTTGATGTCTTTTATGCTGGTGGTATCGATACCGTTGGTAAGGCTGTTGAAGCTCACCTTGCTGGTCAATTGCCGCGCTTCTCTCCCAACCACTCTTGCGGTGGCCACCACTAAGCGTGAGGCGCACCATGACTGTTCTCATCGTGACTGTAACACCTTTGGCTTGGGCACCCTTTGCTGAAAGTCTTCTGCAGGTCAACCAGGCCGTGCGTTATGTTGACACAGCTGCGCTCGCCCTTGAAGCCTGTCGTGCCAATGACAAACCTATCCTTATTCTTTGGGATGATACTTTCACAGGAATGACCCTTCGTCAGCACGCGATTGACGTCATGATGATTGATGCTTGTATTCATCAGACTGCTTGCTCTGCCGAAGCCGAAGAAGTCTTCCATGAAATGACCGAAGGCTTAGGTTTCTTGCCTGCCGTCCCCCAAACGCGCTCCGCAAGCGATGCGAGTGACCTGCTCGAAGCCTTAAAGAAAGTCGGCACCGCCCTTTAATCGCACCAAAAACAAAGGGGGTGTTGCAAAAATCAGATCATCTGGTCTTTGCAACACCCCCTTTGAATTATCTTGGTTTGATCGATCCGACTTTAATCGCACTCATCCAACCAACACGTGAGGATCGCTTCAAGAATACGTTCGTTTGATGCTTCAGGATCATCATCAAACGCCTCAAGCGCACAGATCATCTCGTGCATTTTCACAAAACTCAGCGTCAGCGGATCCAGATCAGGATCCTGATCATAAAGCGCTTCAGCAATCGCTTGCGCGTCCGTCCACTTAAGCTTCATATTTCATTCCTCACGCGCGTGATTACGGGAGTATTTGGGAATTTCAACTGTAATATCAGCCTCGCCCACCGTCGTCTGGCAAGACAAACGAGAAAGCACACCAGCTCCCCAAGCGGCATCAATGTGATCGAGCTCGTCATCGTCAGGCTCATTGAGCGTATCAAAGCCTTCCCGGATAATGACGTGACACGTCGAACAGGCGCACGAGAATTCGCAAGCGTGCTCGATCTTAACGCCATTCTTTAAGAGCGTACGAGCAAGGTTGTCACCTGGCTGAGCTTCAAATTCGAGGCCCTCGGGGCAAAGCGTCGGATGAGGAAGTACAGTAATTTTTGGCATAGTCACCATCCTAAAAATGCTGGGGTTTATTCTTTATCTTGTACGTCAAAGCGTTCGTCGTCAATACTCATTCCTGAGAGCGCTTCACGAATAGAACGATCCATTCGACGTTCGGCTAAGGTTTCAGTGCCCTTCGTCAAAGCTTCGATTCCCGCCTTCACCGCCTCTACATCATCGGATGTCACCAAAGCGGTCAAACGTTCAACCAAAGCGTCCACTTCGGAGCGTTCATCGGCATCAAGCAAATCGCCATCGGCATTCAGCGCAGAATGCGTTGATTCCAACAAGCGACGTGCCTCAACCTGCTGCTCGCGCAATTCACGTGCGCGCATATCATCTTCAGCGCGGCCATTACCGTCTTGAAGCATACGAACGATGTCTTCGTCCGACAAACCATAGCTCGGCTTCACCTGAATGGAGGCCTCAACACCGGTCGTCATTTCTCGAGCAGACACAGCCAGTAAACCATCAGCATCCACCTGGAAGGTCACACGAATGCGTGCAGCTCCCGCAGCCATCGGCGGAATACCTCGTAACTCGAAGCGCGCCAAAGAACGGCAAGCATCGACGAGTTCACGTTCGCCCTGGACGACGTGGACAGCCATCGCCGTCTGACCATCACGGAAGGTCGTGAAGTCTTGTGCACGTGCTACAGGGATCGCGCTATTACGCGGGATCACCTTTTCGACGAGACCGCCCATCGTTTCAAGACCCAAAGAGAGCGGAGTCACGTCAAGGAGCAACCAATCGTCATCACCCGAGGTGTTACCTGCGAGCTTATTGGCCTGCATCGCAGCCCCAATCGCCACGACCTGATCAGGATCGATATCGTCAAGCGGCTGGAAACCAAAAAACTTTTCAACGGCATCACGTACGCACGGCATACGGGTGGCACCACCCACCAACACTACACCACGTACGTCAGAAAGATCAGCCTTCGCATCTGCTAGCACTGCCTTGACGGTATCCATCGTCTTCTTAACCAAATGGCAAGTCATGGCATCAAAAGCGACGCGAGTGAGATGAATGGTCACTTCGTCGCCATTATCAAACTTAAAGTCTAATTGCGTCGCTTCAGCATTCGTCAACATTTCTTTAGCTGCACGAGACGCAGCCATTAAACGGCGCTTTTCGGCAGGCGTTAAGAAGTGAACAGGCAAAGCATCAACCACCAGACCCGCAGACTTCAGCACCGCATTAGGATTGCCACCACGGCAGCTTTCGGTCAAATGACAGAAGATGCGATGGTCGAAGTCATCACCACCCAAAGCCGAGTTACCACCCGTCGCCAACACTTCAAAGACACCACGCCTCAACTTCAAGAGAGAAACGTCAAACGTCCCACCCCCAAGGTCGTACACCATGTATGTCCCTTCTGCTCCATTGTCTAAGCCATAAGCCAAAGCAGCTGCCGTCGGTTCATTTAACAAACGAAGAACCGTGAGATTGGCTAAGCGTGCAGCATCTTTCGTCGCCTGACGTTGGGCATCATCAAAATACGCGGGCACAGTAATCACAGCACCTGTGATGTCACCACCTAAACGTTCCTGAGCGCGTTCAGAAAGCGCACGGAGGATTTCGCCACTTACTTCAACCGGCGACTTCACACCAGCCGAGGTCTCAATACGCACCATGGACGGATCATCAAGCAGGTCATACGGCAGATTATGAACATCGTCCAAGTCCTTCATCGTGCGACCGATCAAACGCTTTGCCGAAGAAATCGTATTCTTTGCGTCGGTACTCGCATCACGCAATGCTTTTGCCCCGACCGTCACCGAACCATCAGCGGCATAGTGCACCACCGAAGGCAAAATCGCCGCACCCTCTTCGTCGCGAATCACTTCAGCGGAACCACTAATCACGCTCGCTACGAGAGAGTTCGTCGTACCTAAGTCAATACCAACTGCTAAACGATGCTCGTGGGGCGCAGCCGACAAACCCGGTTCTGCAATTTGAAATAGAGCCATGTGGCACTTCCCTAAAATTCTTACTCGCTAACCGCTTCTTCAAGGAAGCGGTCAATAAACATCAACTTACGCGTTAGATCAACCGCTTGTTGCCAAGCGCCGTCCACATCAATGGCTTGCGTGATCGCTTTGAGCACTTCTTCGCGAAGATCTAACGCTTCACATCGCACGGCTTCCAAAGCTTCCTTATCACCCTGCGCTGCTTCTAGCGCTTCACGCCAAGCAATTTGTGTCATCAAAAAGTCCATCGGCATCGACGTATTGGTCTCTGCTTCCAGTGGATGACCAGCCGCCTCACAAAGCCAGGCCGCACGCTTTACAGGCGACTTCAGCAACTGATACGACTCGTTGATGCGCGTACTCCACTGCTCTGCCACGCGACGCTCGGCCGCGGGACGTCCTGCAAAGCGATCAGGATGCACTTTCATCATTCCTACCTGATAAGCCGCTTCCAAGCCTTCCAAATCAATGGTGAAAGCAGGATTCAATCCAAAAAGCTGAAAAGGACTCATTTGCGCCATGAATAGATACCCAAAAAGGGGACCCTTAGGTCCCCGAGTTGATTAAACGTGGAAGGATTCACCGCATCCACAGCGGCTCTTTTCGTTCGGGTTATGGAACTTAAACCCTTCCTGAAGCCCCTCACGCGTGTAGTCGAGTTCAGTGCCATCAAGGTACGGCAAACTCTTTTCGTCCACGATCACCTTCACACCGAAACTTTCCCACACTTGATCGTCGTCGTTGAGCGTATCGGCAAACTCAAGCTTATAAGCCATGCCCGAGCAACCCGAGGTCTTCACGCCAAGGCGCAACCCCAAGCCTTTACCACGACGCGTCAAAAACTTTTCAACGTGCTTGGCTGCGGCTTCTGTCAATGTCACTGCCATGATGAGTTACTCCTTAGCCTGCTTCTTACGATAGTCGTTGATGGCGGCCTTAATGGCATCTTCAGCGAGAATCGAGCAGTGAATCTTCACCGGTGGCAAAGCCAATTCTTCAGCAATTGCAGCGTTCGTCAATTCACCAGCTTCGTCAAGGGTCTTACCCTTCACCCATTCCGTCACCAAAGACGAAGAGGCAATGGCAGAACCACAACCATACGTCTTGAATTTAGCGTCTTCAATCACACCTTCGGGCGTGACCTTGATCTGCAAACGCATCACATCGCCACAAGCCGGGGCGCCAACCATACCCGTACCCACCGTATTATCTTTCGTATCCAACGAGCCAACGTTGCGAGGATTTTCGTAATGGTCGATAAGTTTTTCACTGTAACCCATGTTTTTTCTCCGTCGGGAAGTTGACAACTGACTTCCCGATTGTCAAAAAGCTAATTCTTTTGATTAGTGTTCCGTCCACTGCACCTGAGAGATATCAATCCCTTCCTGATGCATTTCCCACAAAGGGCTCATTTCGCGAAGACGATTCACACCGGCCACCAAGGTCTTAATCACGAAATCGATTTCTTCTTCTGTGGTAAAACGACCTAACGTAAAGCGAATGGAGCTGTGAGCCAATTCATCATCACGACCCAAGGCACGCAACACATAAGAAGGCTCAAGCGAGGCCGACGTGCAAGCAGAGCCCGACGACACAGCGATATCCTTCATGGCCATCATCAAGCTTTCGCCTTCAATGAAGGCAAAGCTCACGTTCAAGTTGTGGCAAGAACGGTGCTCCCAGCTACCATTGAGATAGACTTCAGGAATATTTTCACGAATACCGTCCCACAAACGATCGCGAAGGCGCTTCAAACGCGGCACTTCGGTTTCCATTTCTTCCTTAGCCAGGCGATAAGCTTCACCCATCCCTACGATCTGGTGAGAAGCGAGCGTACCCGAACGCATGCCACGTTCATGACCGCCACCGTGAATCTGGCATTCGATACGCACACGCGGACGACGACGGACATAAAGCGCGCCAATCCCCTTCGGACCATAAACCTTATGACCAGAAAGGCTCATCATATCGACCTTCAAACGATCCACGTTAAGGTCCATCTTGCCTGCAGCCTGTGTGGCGTCGCAATGGAACAAAATGCCATGTTCGTGACAGATCGCGCTGATCGTTTCAAGGTCCTGAATCACACCAATTTCGTTATTGATGGCCATCACGGACACAAGAATCGTATCAGGGCGAATGGCAGCACGGAAAGCATCCATATCGATGAGACCATCTTCCTTCACATCGAGATAGGTGACTTCGTAGCCTTCGGATTCAAGATGGCGCATAGAATCGAGCACCGCCTTATGTTCCGTCTTCACCGTAATCAAGTGGCGACCCTTGTCCTTATAAAAGTGCGCAGCGCCCTTAATGGCCAAGTTGTCACTTTCCGTCGCACCGGACGTCCAAACAATTTCACGAGGATCAGCACCAATCAAAGCAGCCACGTGACCACGAGCTTCTTCAACGGCCCTTTCGCCTTCCCAACCATAAGCATGACTATGGGACGCGGGATTACCGAATTTTTCGTAGAGGTACGGGACCATCTTGTCGACAACTCGGGGATCACAAGGCGTCGTCGCGGAATAGTCGAGATAAACTGGCAACTTCATCATTAGTCCTTTATTGATGAAAATGAATCGTCGATACTGGCGAAACGTTATAAAAGGGAGTCTTTTGTCTGCCGTCCAGCTTTCGCTTTTCGGACAGGAATGACAGCGGGTACCACTTGCTTTCCATGTCGTTTTTGATGTTTTTCAACCATGTCGGCAAGCGTCACGCCGTCAAGAAATTTCTGCGTCGTTCGATTGAGTTCTTCCCAAAGATGATGCGTCAAACATGCAGCACCTCCGAGACAAGTTCCGTCTCCACGGCACTGCGTTGCATCAATATCTTCATTCATTGCTTCGATAATGGAACCCACTGTAATTTCTGGCGCAGGTTTACCTAAACGATAACCACCACCCGGCCCACGCACACTGACCACTAAGCCAGCGCGACGCAACTTACAGAACAACTGCTCTAAATAAGCCACTGAAATTTGTTGACGTTCAGAAATCAACGTCAGCGAAATAGGAGCTTCAACCTCATGGAGTGCCATGTCAACCATGGCCGTCACAGCAAATCTTCCTTTGGTCGTCAGCTTCAACTTCAGCTCCAAAAATTGCGAAGAAATAAAGAAAAACAGGGGCTCAATCCCTACTGAATTAGTCGGATATTAGCTGAGAAAACCCGACTAATCAAGTCAATTATTGTTCACGCGCAAAAAGGACTACAAATAAAGCCCGCAATATGCGGGCTTTCGATAACTAAATCGGCCTAACAAGGTCGTTACTTGTCTTCGGAGACCTGAGTTTCTTCCGTGGCCTCAGCTTCGGTAGTGGCTTGAGCTTCGTCAGCAAGCTGAGCCTCCAAAGCAGCCTTAGCCGCTTCGGCAGCACGTGCAACCTGTAAAGACTTTTGCATCATCCGAGCCTTACGCTCGAGTGTTTCTAATAAACCACCACACGCATCCGTGCAATAGTCGAGCACTTGGTTAAAGCCTTCGTTAAGACCATAGTAGGGGTCAGGCACCACAGCGGCATCATAGTCATTTGCATAACGCATCAGCAAGTGAATCTTATGCTTAAACTGCGGCGGAGAGCGGTGTTGGAGATCAGTTAAATTTTCCCAATCCATCACTAGGATCAGGTCAAACTTTTCAAAATCTTCTGACGTAATTTCACGAGCGCGATGTTCTTTAATGTCTAAACCACGCTTTCGGCACGCGAGCTGCGCTCTCACATCGGGCGTTTCCCCAACATGATGATTGCTTGTCGCTGCGCTATCTGAACCAATCACATCACCAAGCTTGGCTTCATTGACTTTTTTGCGAAAGATAGCTTCAGCCGTAGGACTACGACAAATATTGCCCGTGCATACAAAGAGTACGTTAATCACTTTTATTATTCCGTTTTACTGATGGAGTCACGCTTTCCGTCACGTGGGTTGAGTGACTGCGGCAAAACCATAACGCATATATCCTACTGCACTCAAACGATTCTGCCTAGTGCAATTTTTATTGCTTTATAGCGCCAATTCTCAAAAACGCCTGAGGGATAAGATTTTTACAATTTTGTCTCAAAATAGCAAACAATCTACTCTACTGATGCTCCAAAGACTTCTCGACGTAGTTGATGAATTTCTTCGCGTACTTTGGCAGCCTTTTCAAAATCCAAATTACGAGCAAATTCCATCATGCAAGACTCTAATTCGCGTAGTTTTTCAGAGAGTGCCTTCTCATCCATTCTTTGATAGTCTTCCGTCGCCTCAGGCTTCGCAGGCGTGCTGACATCTGGACCACGATATATACCATCGATGATGTCACGAATCTCTTTCTTTACCCCTCTCGGCGTAATACCATGTGCCTTGTTATAAGCGAGTTGCTTTTCGCGACGACGTTCAGTTTCAGTGAGTGCACGATCCATGCTGTCAGTTCTACGATCCGCATATAAAATCGCTCGCCCATTTAGATTACGCGCTGCACGACCGATGGTCTGAATCAAAGAGCGTTCGCTACGCAAAAAACCTTCTTTGTCGGCGTCCAAAATCGCCACTAAAGAGACTTCTGGTATGTCTAACCCTTCTCGCAAAAGGTTAATCCCCACCAGAACATCAAATTGCCCTGAACGCAAGTCTCGAATAATCTCAACACGTTCCACCGTATCGATGTCCGAATGGAGATAACGTACTTTAACGCCGTGCTCAGACAAGAAGTCCGTTAAATCTTCGGCCATGCGCTTGGTCAACGTGGTCACCAACACACGTTCACCCTTTTCGACAGTCAGCGAGATTTCAGACAATAAGTCATCCACTTGAGTCTCAGCCGGCCGCACCTCAACTTTCGGGTCAACGAGCCCTGTTGGACGGACAACCTGCTCCACCACTTCACCACCGCTCTTTTCTAGCTCATAGTTCGCTGGAGTTGCAGAGACAAAAACGCTTCGACGCATCTTTCGTTCAAATTCATCAAAGCGCAATGGTCGATTATCTAAAGCAGACGGCAATCGGAACCCATAATTGACCAACGTTTCTTTACGTGCGCGGTCGCCTCGATACATTCCCCCTAACTGTCCCATCATCACGTGGCTTTCGTCAAAGAACATGATGCTGTCAGAAGGCAAATAGTCAATCAAACAAGGCGGTGCTTCACCTGGTGCCAAGCCGGTCAAATGACGGGAATAGTTTTCAATCCCCTTACAGAAGCCGACCTGATCGAGCATTTCGAGGTCAAAAAGCGTACGTTGCTGAAGACGCTGACCCTCTGCGATGCGTCCTTCGTCATAAAGTTCAGCCGTTCGAAGCTTCAACTCTTCTTTGATTGACGCCATAGCGCGCATGACTTCTTCACGCGGCGTGACATAATGACTTGCCGGATAGACCACAAATCGGGGCACACGCTGTTGTACCCGTCCAGTTAAGGGATCAAACAGTACTACAGCTTCCACTTCGTCATCGAAGAGCTCAATACGCACGGCACTTTCTGCATGTTCAGCTGGGAAAACGTCGATCGTATCTCCACGCACTCGGAAAGTTCCACGCACAAAGTCTGTATCTGTTCGTCGGTACTGCATTTTCACAAGTTGCGTAATGAGCTTACGTTGATCTTTACGATCTCCCTCACGCAAGATCATACGCATCTCGGTATAGCTTTCGGGCTTGCCAATGCCGTAAATCGCCGAGACCGTTGCAACAATGATCGTATCTCGACGCTCTAAGATGGACTTAGTCGCCGCTAAGCGCATCTGCTCGATATGTTCATTCACAGCCGCGTCCTTCTCAATGAAAAGGTCACGTGCGGGCACATAAGCTTCAGGCTGATAAAAGTCGTAATAAGAGACGAAGTATTCCACAGCATTTTCAGGGAAAAAGTCTCTCATCTCCGCATAAGTCTGCGCTGCCAATGTTTTATTTGGTGCCATGATAATGGCAGGCACCCCCAACCGCGCAATCACATTAGCCATGGTATAAGTCTTCCCTGAGCCCGTTACCCCTAAAAGGGTTTGGTATAAGAGCCCAGACGAAAGACCGTCCACTAAAGCTTCAATGGCCTTAGGTTGATCACCTGCGGGTGGGAACGGTTGATGTAAAACAAAGGGAGAATCTGGAAAACGAACAATATCAGCCACTGATTTGGCCTCCTGCTATTCATACAGCAAAGGATTTTATGCCTTTTTAACTCACGACACAGATAGCAGTTTTTGCCTATCTATTCTGACTTACCTCGAACATCTGAAAGAGAACTTAAAGCTCTTTCCCATCTTGCTTCAGTCTTGGTTATAGTGAAAGGAATCCATCCTTTAGATACAGGTATTTAGCATGACCCGCCAATACTTCGCTACCCTGGAAGCTCGTCCTGACGATCCGATTCTTGGGCTCAACATTCTTTACAAACAAGATACACGTGATACAAAAGTCAACCTCGGCGTCGGCGTCTTTCTCGATGAAGAAGGTCGCCTCCCCCTAATGGATGCCGTAGGTCAAGCAGAAGCTCATCTCATTGAGCGTGGCGCCCCACATAACTACATCCCTATGTCTGGGCTTCCTACCTATTGCCAAAGCCTTCAAGCTTTAGTTTTTGGCGCCGACAACGAAGCGGTGCTTTCTGGTCGTATTGCCACTATACAATCCTTGGGTGGCACAGGTGCCTTGCATTTAGGCGCGATGTTTGCCCATCATCTTCTTAACCTTAACAAAGCCGTTGTCTCCAACCCGACCTGGGGTAACCACATCACACTCTTTGAACACGCTGGTTTCACTGTGGGCAAGTATCCTTATTTCGATCCCACAACCAACGCCGTTGATTTTGAAGGTCTCATGGCTTCTCTCCAAACCCTTGAGCCTGGCACCGTTGTTCTCTTACACGCTTGCTGTCACAACCCCACTGGTGTTGATCTGACCTACGACCAATGGACGCAAGTCATTGAAGTTCTCCAAGCCAGAGACCTCTTCCCATTCCTCGATATCGCCTATCAGGGCTTTGGTAGCGGATTAGATGAAGATGCGACGGCTGTGCGTCGTCTCGCTACGGCGGGTATGACTTTCATGGTCGCTTCTTCATGCTCGAAGAATTTTGGCCTTTATGGTGAACGTACAGGCGCTTTACATGTCGTGACACCTAACGCCAAGGAAGCAACCGTAGTGACCTCGATTCTTAAGTCACTTGTACGTGCGGAGTACTCCAACCCACCGACACATGGCGCATTGGTTGTTGCGGAAATTTTGACGGACGATGCTTTACGTCAGGTCTGGATGAACGAAGTCACCATGATGCACACCCGTATCCTTGCCATGCGCCACCGCTTAAAGGAAGAAGGCGACAAACTCGGTGCAGACCTTTCGTTTGCAACGCGTCAAACTGGCATGTTCTCCTTCACCGGTCTCAACAAAGACCAGATGCTCACCTTACGCGAAACCTTTGGTGTTTATGGTGTGACCAATGGCCGAATCTGTATTGCTGGGCTCAACGAAAACAATGTGAGCTACGTCGCCAAGGCATTAGCTGGAGTTCGCTAAAAAAGTGTAACAACTCGCAGTTAGATACCACATTTACGGTATTTTCAAAATTTACTCTTGCCAAGACGCAAAGTAAGCCTATATACTTCATGTCCTTGATTCCCCGATAGCTCAGTCGGTAGAGCGACGGACTGTTAATCCGCAGGTCGCTGGTTCGAGCCCAGCTCGGGGAGCCAGAAATTCAAGAAAAAGGTACTTTCGAAAGAAGGTACCTTTTTTTTATTTCGCCTGGAGCCACGTCGACCCTCACCCCTTCACTCAGCCATCAGGCATCCTGACACAACCACCAAAGCGTCACCAGCACAGCACTAACCAGTGATGTTGCCTTCATAAACAAACATTAAAACAGCAACTCCCTGACAACTTGTGCCAAGTCGCAACGACGGTTTTTATAGAAATCTATCCAATATGCTATATAGCACTTTGTTATAGGGTATTTTTGGATTTTTCCATGAAAGAGGATGGGGGGAGCCGAGCGAATAATAATCTCTACAAGCCTCTGCCTGTATAAGTTCCTTATCCAAAAGTTCAACGTTCAATTGAATGCAGTTTTCAAGCGAGTGAAATCTGTCCCAAAATCGCACCAGAGTCGTTCTCCACAATGAGGTCATTTATGACACTGATGCCTGAAATCTTCTTCAACTAACGAATACTTTGTTTTACTCGTTGCACAACGGCATCACGAAATACCGAAGTTTCGCGAGAAGTAAATCTTTACGACTAGTTAAGACTGAATCAATTACACGACTCAGAAAATGAGCTAAAGCAACAACCGCTCGTTTCCGTCCACGTCGAAGTTTTAATGCCATAAAGCGCTCATAATTAGGCGCTCGTTTTGACACAGCTAAAGCTTGAGCACATTGCATCAAAAACCTTCGGATGTCAAGCGACAAGCAAGTTGACCCACCGAATGTCAAAGAACTGCCCCGCCTACTTCTTACTTAAAAGTTAAGATTTGATGCCGTCTCTGATTCGGTAACTGTCTGTCAAGCGACAAGCAAGTTGACCCACCGAACGACAAAGAACTGACCCACCTATTTCTTACTTAAAAGTTTAGATTTAATGCCGTCTCTGATTCGGTAACTGTCTCCGGTGATCGTCACCGGAGTACAGTGGTGCAATAGCCGATCCAAAATCGCCGTGGCGGCTGTCGGATCACCGAAGACCAATCCCCAGTCGGTGATTGGCCTATTGCTAGTAATGATGATGCTTTTGCTCTCATACCGTTTGCAGACTAACTGGAAAATCAAATGCGCATGCTCAGGCTCAAACGGCAAGTAGCCGAGCTCATCGATGATGAGTAGCTTGGGTTTACTCAATGCGCTGATTCTTTCAGCTAAGACTCCTTCAGCTTGAGCTTTTTTCAAACTCTCCATCAGTGCAGCAACATTGATGAACAAGACCGAAAAACCTTTCAGAATCGCCATTCTTCCTAAGATGATTGCCAAGTGTGTTTTGCCTACTTCCAGAGGGCCCAAGAACAAAACGTTTTCTCCATTACCAATCCACTCAAGTTGACTTAACTCTCTTATCACCCTAGGATCCAGACTTGACTGTGCAGACATATCAAAACCATCCAGAGTGCAGACTCGAGGAAAGCGCCTCCCCATTAGAACCAACTTGATTCGATTGCTTTCACGTTGTTCGATTTCTTTGTTCAGGAAATATTCCAGAGTTTCGCGAGGCGTCATCTTGGCATCGGTTAACGTTCTCCGCATTGACTCCATGTTGTCTCTCATTCGAGTCATGGGATGAGGGTACGAAAAATGGATCTGATGGCAGCGCTCAGTTAGGGCACAAT
>JAHHRH010000089.1 GCA_020025915.1 Sutterella sp. | reverse complement strand
CAAAACTTGGCTCCCGTCGCAAGAACTTTGAGCGATTTGTTCAGACCCACCTTAGATAAATTGTGAGAGATTTGCCATGACAAAATACATTTCACCGTTCGAAAGCATAATGCACCAACTTCTTCCTACGCCATCCGAAAAATTGATGAATCGGTTGCGATATCTCGAACGCACTTCACTCCCGCAACCGCTATCAGGTCTCCAAAAGCACGGTGTCAATCCAAGCACCATTGAAGCCCTTCGCCGTGTGCGTACAGCGAGCCAAGTCCCCGACTGTATGTTTACGACTGTTGTCGTCGATCAACTGTTTGAACTCATGGATTTAAATTACGAAGCGCAAGAAAGTGTCTGCCATTAGAAAGTTACGCAAAACGCAAAGTGAAATGATTTGTAAAGTCGTTAAAGCCGTCCTCAAGCAGGACCTCTCGCAGATCGCCGCAAACGAACCCGAACCAAAAGCGAGTTCGCGCAAGCGTCGAGTTCTTCAAAGCGAACCCAAAGCCGCTTAATCAGGGCTGATCGGCCTTAGCGTCATCCTTCACAACCTGACTTTCGTCTTTTAAAGCGACTTGTGCTCGTTGGCCAAGTCGCTTTTTGCTTTGGGTTAAAAGTTGCAATGTATATTCGGCCACATTATCAAACGTGAGCGCACTACCTTGACCAGTTCGCCCCGAGGCCTGAATCCCAGGAATGCTATTTTCGAAAGTTTGGAAACGGATCGCGGTCATCACAACCCCGTCATTATCAATACGATAGTCAACAACAAATGAGCAAGCCTGAGGTCCTTCGCCAGGCTCAAGCAATCGAGGCAGGCTACCAAATCGCGTAACGCCAGTCACAAGCGCTCTCACAAGCACTTCACTCTGAATTTCGTCATTGTGAATAAAGCAAACCACCGACATATCAACTGGGCGTTTCATAGCGTCTGCAGGGATCGCCTCAGCAAACACATCCGTGTGCGTCGTTTGACAACCCGTAAGGGCTAGCGCAACCAATCCTCCCATAATGATTGGCGCTAAACGCGTGGCGTGACGAGAAAAAAGAAATGCAGTCATTAGTCAAAAGTCTAAAGGTGGAAGGAGCCATAGTAGCAGACAAATCTCAATCAAGGGGGCTTTTCGACACCTTGTCAAACGCTAAGCCTCAACAATCACTTTGCTAATTGAGTCTTTTCACTTAGGTTTCATGCGCTAGAACGAACATCAATTCAATTTTCTGCGTTTCACAGTATTTAACCCTTTCTCACAACACAGCAACAGGCTAAAATAAAATGATATTCGAGTGAAAGCTGTGTGAGTGCATCATTTTTCGATGTTCGACACGCTCAAACTCATCATCCGTTTATAAACTCATAGGATTCCACCGTGATCGATCCCGCAAAGCAAGATAAGCCGTTGATCCGAGTCATCGATGATGATGACGCCATGCGTAATTCCTGGGCCTTCCTCATTGAAGGTGAAGGCTGGGACGTCAAGACCTATCCTGACGCCATTACGTATCTTTCTTCTAACGACTTCATTCGCCCGGGCTGCCTCTTGTTAGACGTTCGTATGCCACATATGTCTGGCCTTGAACTCCAGTTGAAGCTCCGCGAAGTTGGTTGCGATTTGCCGATTATTTTCATTTCGGGTCACGGCGACATTGACATGGCTGTAAACACGCTCAAAGCTGGCGCCATGGACTTCTTGCAAAAGCCGGTTGACGATCAGCGTCTTCTGCAGGCCATCGAAAACGCAGTCTCTAGCAACCTCGCCGTTCGTCGTAACTTTGCCGAAGTCGCAGATTTCCGTAGCCGTCTTGAACAGCTCACCCAGCGTGAACGTGAAGTGATTCGTATGGTGGCTCAGGGTTATTCGAATAAGGAAGTTGCACGCGAATTTGGCATTTCCGAAAAAACCGTTCAGGTTCACCGCGGCTCTGCCTACCGTAAACTTGATCTCCACAACGCTGCTGAAATTGCACGTCTTTTACTTCTTTCAGGCGATCCGCTCTAATTTAAAAGAAGTAGATTTCAAAAACCCGCTTGTCAAGCCAGGCGGGTTTTGCATTTTGTGACGTTGTGGCACCAAATATTTGCACATTTTGACTGACCAACAACTACATTTTGAGGCATACTTGCCACACTTGCCATTCGGGATGGGCGTGGATAACAGGGTTGAACTCCCTTTTTAGGTTTGAGTCCCCGCGCCACTGTTAGCATCCCACAGGCCCATCGGTTTTCAGTTTTTTGATAATTCACTTTTATCTTTTGGAGAACCCATGCTCAGCGATATCGAAATTGCTCAAGCAACCAAACTCATTCCGATTGACCAACTCGCTCATGAAGCTGGTCTGACCGACGCTGAATTTGAGCCCTATGGCCGCGACAAGGCCAAGGTGACGCTCGACACGGCTCGTCAGGACCAGGCCAAGCTCATCCTCGTTACCGCCACCTCCGGTATGCCGGCTGGTTCTGGTAAGACCACGACCTCTATCGCCCTCGCTCAGGGTCTCAAACAACTTGGCAAACGTGCCGTTCTCGCGCTTCGTGAACCATCCCTCGGCCCGGTCTTCGGTATGAAGGGTGGTGCTGCTGGTGGCGGCTATTCTCAGGTTCTTCCGATGGAAGCCATCAACCTCCACTTCACAGGTGACTTCCACGCTATCACGTCTGCCAACAACCTCTTGGCTGCTTTGATCGACAACGCTCGTCATCAGGGTCAGGTTGAACTCAAGGAAATCTTCTGGCGTCGCGTCATGGACGTGAACGACCGTATGCTCCGTAACGTCGTTACGGGACTCGGTGGTTCCGCCAACGGTATTCCGACCGAAGCTGGTTTTGACATTACGGCCGCTTCCGAATTAATGGCTGTTCTCTGCCTCGCTAACGACATCGACGACCTTCGAGTTCGTATCGACCGCATCGTAGTCGGCACGCGTCGTGACGGCTCCGCTGTGACCGTGAAGGATCTTGGCGTTGCTGGTTCGCTCGTTGCCCTTCTTAAGGACGCCATGAAGCCGAACCTCGTTCAGTCTATCGAAGGTAACCTCGCTTTCGTCCACGGTGGTCCGTTCGCCAACATCGCTCACGGCTGCAACTCCGTTGTTGCTACACGTGCTGCCATGAAGCTCGGCGAATATGCCATCACGGAAGCTGGCTTCGGCTCTGACCTCGGCGCTGAAAAGTTCTACAACATTAAGTGCCGTGCAGCTGGTCTCAACCCTGCCGCAGTGGTGCTCGTGACCTCCACCAAAGCCCTCAAGTGGCACGGTGGTGTGGCGCTTCCTGAAATCGGCAAGCCCAACGCTGAAGCCCTCAAGAAGGGCCTCTGCAACCTCGACGCTCATATTGAAAACTTGAAGCGTTTCGGTCCGAACATCGTTGTGTCCATCAACCACTTCCACACCGACGTCGAAGAAGAGCTCGACATCATCCGCAATCGCTGCACCGAACTCGGTGTTCGCTTTGCTTTGTCCGACGGCTTTGCGTTCGGCGGTAAGGGTGCTGTTGAAGTCGCTAAGGCTGTTATCGAAGCTGCTGAAGACGTCAAGCCGCTCAATTTCACGTACGAAGCTGATACCACGGTCGTCGAAAAGGTTGAAACGATCGCCAAGACGATCTACGGTGCTGCCAACGTTGAACTCGCTCCGACCGCTCTTAAGGATCTCAAGCGTCTCCAGGAACTCGGCTTTGACCGTCTCCCGGTTTGCATCGCTAAGACGCCGTTCTCCTTCTCTCATGATCCGAAGGCCTTTGGTGCACCTAAGGGCTTTACGCTCCCGGTTCAGCGCCTCATCCTCAACGCTGGTGCTGGCTTCATCGTCGTGACAACGGGCTCCATCATGCGAATGCCTGGCCTCCCAAAGGTTCCGGCTGCCATGTCCATCGACGTTAAGGACGGCAAGATCACGGGCCTCGCCTAATTGATCTATCACTGATCTGACGAAAGCGCTAGTCTCATTAGAGAGGCTAGCGCTTTTTTTCAGTGGTTAATTCGAACCTTTACTAATCCGTTTTTGTCAAAACCGAAAAATCGATAATAATCCTATCTCACCACTCTGAGAGAGAGATTTTCCTTATAAAGCGGGCTTTGTTTTAAACGACTCTTTAGAAATTCCATAGCAAAAACCCCCAGCTTCTTTCGAAACCGGGGGTCTTTAATTTGTGAGCCTG
>JAHHRH010000088.1 GCA_020025915.1 Sutterella sp. | reverse complement strand
AATAGGTGGGTCAGTTCTTTGTCGTTCGGTGGGTCAACTTGCTTGTCGCTTGACAATGCGAGCATTTCGTGAACGCGCTTTTACATCAAGAAGGATGTAGTCATTGATATCGCATTAGACAGCGTTATACACATGCCAGGGTCTTTTTGTCTTTGAGTGTTTGTGCTTTATCTCTTGGTAATGGTGCGTGGTCGTGGTCGCGCTGATGGGTAAACGGCGCTCAGGAGTGAGCGCCTGGGGCTTGCGCCCAGAAAATTACTTACTTGCTACCCTTTGACAAGAGTGGGTGGTCCAGAGATACCTGGGGAGATTTCACAGACGACGATCAATAGGTCGTGCGGAGTAAAGCTTGCTGTGAGAAGTCAGTAGAGAGCATAGTAGTCGGTTCAATAGCCGATGAAGGCTCAAATCTATTGGAGTTTTATACCAGACCTACAAAGTCTCATGGCTCTATTTGTCAAAATATCTTTCCAGGAGCTAAATGCATAAAAGGAAAGATAAATGAGGTATCCTCAAGACCTACGTAACAACATAGTCAAACGTTAATTGAAGGAAAAACTGTCATGATGGGCGAATTATTTTTCACTCGCACCTGATAAATCCTGGCGTAATCGAATGGATCCAACGACGCATCCGAATGCTTCTGTGGAAGACATAGAAGAAAATAAGGACGCGTTATCGCGCCCTGCGCATGGCAGGCGCACGTCCTGAGGAGGTACTGAAACAGCCCATCCCTGTAAAGGTTATTGGCGTTCAGCGAACTCGACGGTAGTTAAGATGTCTCTGAGTCCGAGGCTCCTCGCAGACCGTCATTGGTACTGGCTCAGTCTTTCGACTAAGTCTCAGGAATGGAAATAGAACTTTAGAAACCGCCCACTACAGAACGGTATGGTGGGTGGTGTGAGAGGAAGCGTGGAAACTAATTCCATACCTCCTACTCGATTACCGAAGTACAATATCGGTTTCTTGTCGTTTTGAGGCCAAGCGGATTGGCCACACATTCCCTTAGGACGGACATGTCGCAAACCACGAAATCTCCCACTGCTCAGAGAGCCACTTTCCGACGTGCCGCTTCGCCACGACGATCAAAAGTCTTGGCAGATCGGTTGACTGGGTTGGTCAACAATGCGCTTGAAAGTGCGGCGGAGTCTTTGTTAGGGCATTGGGGTGAGGAGTTTGCGTTGATGCCACTTAATCCCGTGCGTGTCGTCGTCGCCCTTTCTGGTGGCCGGGATTCGATGGCCCTCTTAGACGTCGTTGAAAAGCTCTTTCATCGCGCACGTCAGTGTTTGATTTCACGCGTTCATGCGGTCTATATCAATCATGGCTTATCGCCTCATGCGAGTGAATGGGAAGCGCATTGCGCCGTTGCCTGTGAAGCCCGTCGTATTCCGTTTACGGCGATTCCTGTGCATGTGAACGCCAAAGGTGAGGGGGTTGAAGCGGCAGCACGCGAAGCGCGATACCGTGCCTTAGCGCGTTTTGCCAAAACCGAAGCGTTCGACATTATTCTCACGGCTCATCATGAAGATGACCGCATTGAGACTTTTTTGTTGCAGTGGTTACGTGGTGCGGGACCAGAAGGCTTAGCTGCTTTTCCGCAAACACGAGCGCTCATGATTCCGGGACTAGCTAAAGATAGTTGCGATTCGCCTTTATTGCTAGTGCGTCCTTGGAGTGGTGTGCTACGTACTGACATCAATCGTTACGCCAAGAGCATGAAACTCAGTTGGGTTGAAGACGAATCCAATCAAAGCCCGAAATACATGCGTAATCGCATTCGTAACGAAGTCGTGCCTTTGCTCGACGATATTCGCCCGGGATTCAGATCAGCTGCCGCCCGTGCCGTTGCCCTCACGGCTGAAGCCGCTGAAGTGTTGCGCTCTGTTGCTCAAGACGATCTTCGTCGTTGTCGCGATCAAGTGAATCCCAAGTCGCTACGCTTGAGTGAATTTTTAAAGCTGATTCCGGCGCGTCAAGCCTGGTGTTTGCGTGCTTGGATGCAGGCCGAAGGGATGTTGCTACCTAATCGCGCTCGTCTCGAAGAAGGATTACGCCAAATTCGTCAAAGCCATGCGGATACGATGCTCACTTTGCGTGTGCGCAACAAGGAATTGCGTCGCTGGGGTGATCTTTTGGTGATTCGTGACGTTTCTGCAAAGGCACCAGATCTTTCGCGTAACGAAAAGCTAATTTGGGACGGTCAGTCAACCGTTGCGCTACCACATTGGGGTGGTGTTTTGGTGGTTAAGCCTTGTGAAGCGAATGAAGCCGGCATTGCTTCACAGCGACTTCGTGAGGGGCTCTTGGAAGTCAAGATGCGTCACGGTGGTGAGAAGATTAAACTGTGGTCTAATCGTCCGTCTAAGCACCTCAAAGATCTGTTTTCGCTTGCTGATGTGCCAGCCTTTGAACGTGTCGATCAACCGATCATTTGGCTCAATGGTGAGTTACTCTATGTGGCTTCGTTAGGAATGGATGTTCGTTTGTGTGATGATCCTGAGACATACGCCGATCGAGTCTGCTTTGAATTCCATGCAGATAGCTCTTTGTGGGATCAAAATGTGGCGAGGAATTTAGTTGATCGCCGATAGGTGATGCGTTCGCGAGTTCGAATCTCACCGCTTCCACCAAATTGAAATTGGGTAACGAAACTTTTTTTCTCAAAAATTGGACAATTGGCTCGAATATCAGTAGAATTGATCTTCTCAACCTGTGACGGAAGTGTGGCAGAGTGGTTGAATGCACTGGTCTTGAAAACCAGCGACGGGTAACCGTTCGTGAGTTCGAATCTCACCGCTTCCGCCAAACAAGATACTTTACGACGCTAAACACAATCGTACAAAAGCGAACGAAGACGTACAAAGCGTTGCAAGACAAGCCTCTACAAGTATATTACTTGCAGGGGCTTTTTCTTTATCGGCGTACAACGTCGAACTAAAGCTCCTTACACCGAACCGAAAGTGGTATCTGAAATGGCTACTGAAAAATTACCAGTGGCTCTAAAAAATCTCAGTAGCCACTTACCCGACTATTGCTTATGTTAATTTCATAGAGGGTGTTTATGAGAGTGAAGAAAATCGCTGATTTATCACAGGGTTGGCATTCATACGGAGAAGGTCTCTACTGTCGTGTGCAGGGGGACGCTCGTGCATGGATCCTTAGATTTCAGCAAAACAAAAAACGTAAAGTCTTGACGCTTGGTGACGCAAGGTTTCTAAACCTTCAGGGGGCACGTGACCTAGTTTTTCAATTGAAGAAGGATATGGCTTCGGGTGGCGATCCCGTTCTTTGTCTCGACCGTTTACTTGGTCGTGAAAAGCACGAAGAGGAAGTTGATCAGGGGCCGCTATTTTCCGAGGTATGGGAAGAGGCGCTTGCTGACATTGCCCAGGTAAAAGCGTGGAGAAGCACCAAGGCAGAACAGCACTGGCGAGCGACTATCGTTACCCACATGCTTCCAAAAATCGGGCATATCCCTGTAAAGGAACTCACACGGGATCACTTTATTAATATGCTCAAGCCTATTTGGTGGACGAAGAACTCAACGGCCACGAAGGTGATAGGTCGAGCTGTTGCCATCATTGACTGGTGTAAGTCGAAGGGTTTTTATGAGGGAGACAATCCTGCGTTATGGCGTGGAAATTTGTCATTGTCATTACCGCCGCCTTCAAGGGTTCACACTATAACGCCACATCGGACGATTCATTGGAGGGAGTTACCGGACTTTATCGCAGATATGTGGGAGCGGAATACTGTGGGGAGTATCGCTGTAGTTTTCGGTTGTTTGACTGCTTCACGCTGTGAAGAGTTCGTTCTTGCTAGGTGGGAGGAGTTTGATAAAGATGCGAATCTATGGAGAATGCCATCGGCGCGAAGAAAGGATGGCAAGCCGTTTGAACATCGAGTGCCAATGAACAAGTACACATGGGCATGCTTGGAGAGAGTGAAGAAGATTCCACGCACACCCTGTCAGAAACCTTATGTCTTTCCTGGTCGAGCCGGTAATAAGACGATTGCGTTAGGTACACCTGCAATCACAATCTTACGCGCCGCCTACGATTGTACCATGCACGGTTTGCGCTCCACTTTTTTGGATTGGGTCGCTGACACGAAGGGCAGTAACTACATACATGCAGCAGAGAAAGCTTTGTCTCATGCGGTTGGCGATAAAGTTACTCAGGCATACCTACGCACAGATAAATTAGATGAACGTATCGCACTGATGGAAGAGTTTGGGGCGTACTGCTTTTCTAGGATTGAATCCCGTTTTCTTTAAATAAAAAATGCCTCCCAAGGACGATTGAACTATCCCCAGAAAGTGAGACACCTCTCTGGGGATAGTTTGTATGTCAAAG
>JAHHRH010000087.1 GCA_020025915.1 Sutterella sp. | reverse complement strand
TCTGTTATTTGATCTATCTCATGCTGATGTAGATCTAGTGATCCGGGAGTTTCTGTTGAAAAACAACGCTCGAGGGCTGATCGCTCTCGGGCGTTTGTTTTTCATTTCAGTTGTCTATTTGCTTTTGACATATCAAAAGCTCTAAAACAAGGTAACGCTTATGCTCCGTCAACAAATGCCTGGACGATAAGGCTGTCATAGGCTCAACGTAAGTCGGTTAACTTTTAAGGCTTTATTCGCATCCACGACAAGCGACTCAAACGCAGGTGTCACAAAGGGATCTTTCGCGGCAACCTTGCTCTTGATCGACGCGAGTTGCTCGATATCCAAAAGAAGCAATGATGTAGCAAAGCTCACTTGCCAAGTCAATATGCCACCCGTCAACAAAAGCCAAGTCGTCCTTTCATGATTTATTCGCTCAAACCATAAAAAAGGCGAAGCCTTAAAAGCTTCGCCTCAGTGTTCATTTATCAGAAACGGTGAAACGCATCAAGCACTGCGTCAACTGTCGTTGTATCCACGGACGCTAATACAACTTGTGCGAGCACTCGTGCCTTCGCAGGATTTAAAGAGCCAGCTGGCACAAAACCCGCGGCCTGCCATTCATCTAAGCCTTCAACGGTCATGCCACTTGGTGTCCGAGACGCACGGATGACCATCACTCCAGCTTTGGCAGCCTCATAAAGGTGCATGACAGTCGCTTCATGAATCGACCCGTTCCCTGTACCTGCATGGACAATCGCTTTAGCGCCAGCGGCGACTGATGCGTTCACAAAAACGCCATCATCGTCCACATGAGAGTAGAGGATATCGACGCGCGGCAGTGCTCCATGCTCTTTAGCATAACGTTCAAGCGTTTCAAGGTGCCATGGCGTATCGAGCGTATGCGACTTGTCGCTCTTTGCGAGCCATTCGATGCGTGAACCGGCAATCATGCCGACCATGCCAAAATCAGGTCCACGGAAGGTCGCGACATTAGTAGGATGCATCTTTGTAGTATCACGCGCTGTGCCAATCGTATCGTTAAGCGCAATCAAAACACCACGCCCCACAGCGTCAGGATCAACTGCGACACGAACAGCATTTAGAAGGTTCAATGGGCCATCAGCAGAAAGGGCGGTCGCTGGTCGCATAGCCCCAGTCAAAACGACAGGTTTATGGGTCTTCAAAACGAGTGTCAAGAAGTAGGCCGTTTCTTCCATGGTGTCTGTGCCGTGCGTCACGACAATACCGGTGACATCGTGGCGCGCAGCTGCCTCTTCAATTGCGCGGGCGAGCGTCAACCAGACGGCACTTGTCATCGAACTCGAATCAATATTAGCGACCTGATGCACTTCAACGTCAGCCACGTCAGAAAGCATAGGCACAGCGCCCAGCAAGTCCTCAACCTTAAGCCCCTGGATACTGTACCCCGTCATCTGCGTTGCACTAGCTCCCGAACTCACGATCGTACCGCCCGTCGCAAAAATCACTACCTTGGGCTTAGCCATTTAAAGCACTCCTAACCTGTCAAAATGAACGATGAGGTTAAGCATACACGACGATATGTCTTCTTTGGCACCTTTTAAAGCGTTCTGCCGGATTTAGTATTAATCTAACCACTCTAAATCAAGATTTCATAATGCTCATACGAGCACATTGCAACAATCTTCAGAATCCGATAATACGCATTAGGCATAATGAGGGCATCGTCACAAGGCGTGGGTTCAGTTCTAAAGAACGAAATCCCCCGACCCACAACAAAACCTGTGGCTCATTAACCATACGGAAGTAATTGAAGATGTCTATTTTGCGTTACGGTACTGCGCTCATCATGGGTGCACTGACCCTCACTACGTCCATGACAACCATGGCCACTGAAGTCTCAGACCTCGAAGGTCGTTGGCGTGGTCGCATTTGCACGGCAGAAGGCATCCCCACGAAGACGAATCTCAGCATCGATAAGTATGGTTGCTATGTGATTTTCCAGACAGATTTGAATGGAGCCGCACAAGCCACTGGTACGGTGGGGGTTGAAGGCAAGAAGGTTACGTTCTACGATAACCACAAGGTTCCTTATATGATTCTTCAGTTGTCTGATGAAGGCCAACTCGTTCAGGACGTGCGCGGCAAGATTCCTGAAAATTGCTGCTTCCTAAAGAAACGTTAATCGATTTGAGCCTCCAGATCTCACTTCCAAGCTCCCAGTACGACAAACCGTTGGGAGCTTTTTTGTGTCACACCTGCGCACAAATCGACACAAGCCAGAGCGCAGATCACTCAAACCACCCTACACGAACCGTGCTTCTTCGGGCATAATTGAAGACTCACTAGGAGTAAACCCTAAATGACCATCGAGAAAACCCGTGCAGTGCTTGCCAAGTCCGAATTGTCGGATGAAGACATCGTTCATCTCTTAAGCCTTCAGAATCTAGACGATTGCCGTCTGTTGCAAGAAATGGCCTATGCCCGTACAACGGAGCTGATGGGTAACTACGTCTACTATCGTGGTCTCATCGAACTTTCGAACATTTGTACCGCAAGTTGCCGCTATTGCGGGATTCGTCGTGAAAATCATGATGTAAAGCGCTACACCATGAATCTTGACGAAGTCGTCGAGGCTGCCGTTTGGGCTGCTAACAATGGCTACGGGTCGATTTGCTTACAGGCGGGTGAACGCCGTGACGAAAAGTTCATTGCATACGTTGAAGAAGCGTTGGTACGTATTCATGCGGCGACCGTAAGTCCTGAACGTCCCGAAGGAGTTGGCGTCACGTTGAGTTTAGGTCAGCAGACGCTTGAAACCTATCGTCGTTGGGCTAAGGCTGCAGGGTGCCCGTCGCAGCTTCGATATTTAGGTCGCTTTGAAACCTCTAACCCTCAGCTCTTCAAAGTCCTTCATGGCACACGAGGTGACCACGAAAAAGAACTCGAAAATCGCTTCCAGATGTTGCGTGACTTGCGTACCGCGGGTTACCAAGTCGGTACCGGTGTCATGATCGGGATTCCTGGTCAAAGCCTTGAAGACCTCTGCCGTGATATTCGTACGTTCCAAAAGTTCGATATCGACATGATTGGTATGGGACCCTATCTCTTAAGTGAGGGTGGGGAGCTCCAAAACTTTGGCCAAATGGCCCCTGAACCCTTGTTGCAGCTAGCACTCAACATGATTGCTGTTACGCGTCTTGTGTTGGGGCCGATCAATATCGCCGCCGCCACGGCCTTACAAGCCATTAAGGATAACGGCCGTGAATTAGGCGTGGCCTACGGTGCCAATGTCGTGATGCCGAATTTGTCACCGTTGCAATATCGCACAGGCTATCAACTCTATGATGGCAAACCCAACTTAAAGGATTCACCAGAGCAGTGCGCCCGCTCGCTTGAAGCTCGCATCCAAAGCATCGATCGTCAGATTGGATGGAATATGTCCGGCTCCTCTCGTCGTTGGTTACGCCGTCAAGGCCGCCCGAACGAAGAGGCCCCTACCCAGAAGGCCTAAAGCCCTCGAAGCTCGCAAGAAAGCCCGATATTCAGAACTCATAAGGCATCTCTACGTTGTGGCGTAGAAGCAACAAAATCATCACAATTCTTTATTCTGAGAATAGTTCTCATGACGCGCAGTCAAAAGCCTTGATTGCGCGTCTTTTTTATGTGAAGCGCGGAAAAAATACTATTTATGTGAAATCAAAGATAACTATAAAGGTAAATGACCGATCGCAAAAGGGATTCATACGATTCACTATTAGTACTTTTGTCTAGACAAAATGGACTGATCCTATACAATAATTGATTCGTTTTAAAGAGGTCTTATGTCGAACGATCTTCGTGTAATACTGCGCGGTTTCCTTCAGTTTCTGATCGGTGTACTGGTAAGTTTTGGCGCCTTCAAACTTTATGTTTGGAGTGCTATGTACCCCATTTCGCCCGAAGCCTGGGTTGAAGTGGTTCAAGAAGCCATTTTACTTTTTGCGTCCATTGCCTTTATGGTGGCTGCCGTACGCGTGCGTGGAGCGTCAGGCGGCTTGTGGCTTATTGCTGGCTTTTTAATGTCGCTCTTTATTCGTGAGTTGGATTGCTGGTTTGACTATATTCGTCATGGCGCTTGGAAGTACTTCTTCGTGATTTGGTTGGTGATTCTCACCTGGATCATTGCTACTCACGCTCGCGATACGATTTTCTCTGGGCTCGCACACTTCATTCGTAGCCGTGCCTGGTACTTGATGCTCGCTGGGGTCGTAATCGTGCTCGTTTATTCGCGTCTTTATGGCATGAAGGGGCTTTGGGAACTCTATGCCATGGGAAGCTGCAGCTCGTGGCCTGGCATCAAGAGTTTCTCTGAAGAATCGATGGAACTCGTGGGCTACACCTTGATCTTCTTCTCAGCCATTCTCTATATGATGGATGTTGCCGAGATGAAGCGCGATCAAATCGAAGACCAGTCCAAATAATTCGTCGTCACACAGACCTTAACAAAATACCCAGAAAGCCCGGTGCCTTCTGGGTATTTTTCTGTCTTCAGAGACTGACCGTCTTATTT
>JAHHRH010000086.1 GCA_020025915.1 Sutterella sp. | reverse complement strand
CACCTTTTTGATAAGGTGCCGCGTCAAATCCGATCTATCCAGACCTTCCTTAAGCTCCGATAAACACTTTAGCTAATGTGTTTTGATTAGAAATGACGGCCTGTTCGCTATAATCTCAAGCAAGAACCTTAAGGAACCTTTTGACATGTTGCGACGTACACAAGCCCGCGGGAATGCCCGCCGTGAGGCGATTATTGAAGCCGCCATGCGCCTCTTCGCAGAAAAAGGCTATGACGACACGAGCATCCCCGACATTATTAAAGAATCGGGTGGCTCTTATACGACAGTCTATCAGACCTTTAAAAATAAAGAAGGTTTGTTTGCTGCGGCGATTGAATTGCTCATCACGCGTATGTTCGAAGCCACTGAATTGCACTTTGAAACGCGCAAGAACTTGCGTGACCAACTGTATGTCTTCGGCTTTGCGTATTTAACGGCTTTTTGTGAACCTAATGCAGCGGCATTATGTCGTCTGGTCTTAGGAAAAGCGTCGCGGTACCCCTTGCTCTCGAAGATGTTCTTTGAAGGAGGTGTCGCTAAAAGCTATGACTACGTCGCGCAGATCCTAGAGCGTCACACCGAAATTAAGGGTGAAGAAGCCAAGCGTTTGGCCGCACTCTATGTTGAATCTTTGAAGCACCGTGCTTACTTTAAGGCGATTGCGATGGTGGAAACACCCAATAAGATGGAAATCGAAGAGGACGCGGCCTTAGCCACTGACGTCTTTATGGCCTATATCGAAAAGCGAGCCGATGTGCCTCAGATGGGTAACCTCTTTATGGGAGTGTTCTAATGCACCAAGACGACGAACTCGACCGAGCTTTGATGACACTTCATCGTAATACGCAAATAGTGATTCAACGCTTGATGCGTATCACGGAAGCCCGTATCACTGCTGGGCTCACGCAAGCCGAAGTCGCAGAGCGTATGGGAATTACTGAGGAAGACGTCGTCGAAATTGAAAAGCGATGGGCACGCGGAGATTTTCCGGAGATTCTTGTGTTGAAGGCGTATGCCAGGGCCGTTGGTAAAAAGATTGAGGTTCGTTTGGTGGATCGATAAGAAGCGCAATCCAACTGACTACTCATCCTTGTGGCACTCTACCTTCCTGAGCTCTTAATCGTTATCATTGCTGTACAAGAAGATTGCATCTTAGTCATGGATCTAGGTTATTGCGATTTTGGACTGTTCAAAGCACTTGATGAAAAAGGCGTTGTGTTCGTTACTCGCTTGAAAACTAACTGGCAATTTAAGCGCACTGGACAAGGTGTCATTAACACAAACTACGACGATTTTAAGATTCAACTCACCTTTCTCACAGCCATAACGAAAGTAGGAAAGGATAATGAATTCCGCGCTGTGAAATGGTATTCCAAGGAGGATGATCGTAGGTTCGTCTTTCTTACCAACGCCGGTGACGATATCACGGCTGATTTAAGGGGGTAAAATCGCAAAAACGATTCTAACTCTTAAAAAGAGATCTCGCATAGGCGTCATTTTTCAAATTTCGCGTTTTTTGGACAGCAGTGACAACACTTATGATTTGGATAGTCGGCCGTTGTGTGGTGTGTTTAACGAACAGCACTGTCGCACAAAGGAACAAATTCGACGACAAACGATTGAAGGTGGGAAAAATTACACGTTCCGAATTGGAGTGAATTCTTAGTCGGGTGTGCTGAGACTTTATAATGATTCAGAAGGAATTCCTTTAGGCAACCAATAAAACAACACCATGACGTAGTCGCCTTGTGTTTGAGCGGAGATGATGCTTTGGCAACCATTCGCTATCGTTCTACGGCGAATGATCCTACGTCTGATATCGATGAGTTGACGAAGATGGTCAGGCGGACTCAAAAAGAGTCCGCCCATGGATTAAAGCTTTGGTTTACCAAGGCTAAACAACCATGTTTGATGTCCCCTGGTTCTGCGGTGTTTATGCCGTGGCGATGCTTTCAGCAGCAAGCTTGCCGAAGACCACAGCTTTGCCGACCGATGTGCCGGACATATAGGCTGCGCCGTGAAGCCCACCCGTACCCTCACCGGCAGCCCAAAGGCCTTCAATGGGTTCGCCAAAGATATTGATCACACGAGCCTGGCTGTCGATCTTGGGTCCACAGTAGGTCGAGAGAAGCACGGCGGTGGCACGGAAACCATAGAAAGGAGCCTTGACGATCGGGCTCGGTTTACCGTTGCCGGCAGAGAGAGAGGTGCGACCAAAGGTATCGGCGCCTTTTTGGAGTCCTTCGTTATAGGCCTTGACGGTCGCTACCAGTTTTTCGGGTGGCAGCCCCATAGCTTTAGCCAGATCTTCAATCGTATCGGCTGTGTAGAGCTCACCGTTCTTCTTTAAATTGTCTGTTCGTGCGAGCGGATCCTTTTGGGCTTCGTCGTGAATCGTGCTGTCGTAGATCTGGATGCCGATGCCGTCGGGTTGAGCCAACGTCAGGTCGCCCAATTCCTTGTAGGGACGAGATTCATCGGCATAACGTTCACCATTAAGGTTAACTATCATGGCACCGTTGTACATGACAAAAGCCGAGGTCTTGGTTTTGGGATTAAAGCCATAAGTTGCTTTTGTGTAGGACACATCAAGCAAGTCGGCACCCAAAGCCCAGGCCATCTTGGAACCATCGCCCGAATTGCCAAGTCCCCCCAGTTTGAGAGCCTTTTCAGCTGCCGGGGAGAAGCGGCGCAGGAGATCTTCACTGCGAGCCCAACCGCCTGCGGCAATGACGACACCCTTCTTGGCGCGGAAGGTAACCTTCTTTTTGCGGGCTTCAGCCTCAACACCCGTGACACGACCGTCCTTATTAACGATCAGACGCTTGGCTGCCGTTTTAAAGAGATATCTGCCGCCGGATTTTTCGACGATTTCACGGAATATGCCCAACATCTGAGGCGTGCGAACCATATGTTGGCGTGGAACGCTCATACCGGCACCCGTCGTCACATCGTTAACTTCTACACCCAATCCGCGAATCCACTTGTAAGTTGGTAGTGTGGCCTGGACAAAGGTATGAACGAGTTCTGGATCATTTACTTTGCCCATGGTAAGGAGTTCTTTTTCAAAGAGTTCGGGAGAATCCTTGATGCCCTTGCGTTCCTGTACGTCCGTGCAGGAAACGGCAAAACCGCCGTTGCAGATCGTGGTGGAGCCGCCGCCAACGGTCAGTTTTTCCAAAACAATGACTTTCAAGCCTAGCTGTGCGCAACGAGCGGCTGCAGATGCACCTGCAGCACCGGTGCCGATAATGACGACATCAGCTTCCTTGTCATAGGTTTCAGGTTCAAAAACAGGTTTAGCTTGAACCATGCCGATACTTCCGGCTGTAGCTGCCAGGCCCATCTTGAGAAAGGATCTGCGTGAGGTATTGGTCATGATCATCTCCTTTAAAGGTGCCGAATTCTGTGGTCAAAAGATGTACGGCAACGCTTGGTCAATATGTCATGACTATTGTATTTTTGCCTTAGGCTGTTATGATGCAAGGCAGTATTGCGGTAGTACAACACTAAAGCAGGGAGTAATACCGATGACAGAAAGCCGGTCAGATCTTCGCTCGTGGCAGATCTTTATTGAACTGATGAAGTGTGGTTCGATGAGTCGTGCTGCGGTGGCTTGTAGTTGCGATGTTTCACAAGTCAGTCGACGTATTGCAGCGCTCGAAAAAGATATTGGTTATCCGCTTTTTGAGCGTTCAACGCGGTCGTCACAACCTACGCATGAGGCTAAGGAACTCTACGAACGCATCTATCCCGTGCTTTCCGATATCAATCGGCGTATTGATGCGGTCACGGCGAGCGTCGGTGTCAAAAAGCATCGGCGACATGTCCGCATCCAAGCAGTATCCGGTTTGATGCCGTTTCTTGTGCAAACAATTGCTGAATTTAGAGTCCTTCACGACGACTACGACTTTGACGTTAACTTTTTGAGTGCGCCACCTGAGGACGATACCTTGGATGCGGATATCGGCTTATGGGCGGATACAAAGCAGTCGTCCTTTCTGGCTTATACCGACCTGGGGCTCATTCCGAGTTGGCTTTGTGCCTCACCGGCCTTTCTTGCTAGCCATGACATTCAAACGATGGACGATCTTGACCACGTGCCGTTGTTGGGGTGCACTAGTTGGGTTTGTCCCTTCATGCTCACGGGAAATGACACCTTCATACCGGTCAAGCGCTGTTTCAACATGACCGTACGGTTTGACAGCGTTGGCGCACTCCTTGAAGCGACCAACAAGGGCTTGGGTGTGGCCGCAACCTTACCGGCATATGCCTGTGCCGAAGAATTGGAGCGAGGGACTTTGGTGAAAGTTTTGCCTGATCTTGCGGGACCAACGCTCAAGTTCCGCTTGATTCGACACAAGACGCTGACGCCATCAACGACTGTGGATCGGTTTGCTAACCATCTGCTGCAAGCGTGGATGAAAATGATGGTTTTTTGAAGGCAATGTTGGACTTCACACGACGAGTATCACAACGATGATCAATGTCACCTAAAGTTTTTGAACAAATGGCCCGCGCATTCTCGCTCGTTCACTGGCGAGTCAAGCGTGCC
>JAHHRH010000085.1 GCA_020025915.1 Sutterella sp. | reverse complement strand
CAAGCTACTGACACAGTAGAGAATCTCCGCCGTTCACGACGGAGAGAACGTCAAACGTCGTTAAGATGCTACGATGTGCGCACTTTGCAATTCACTACTGAGGTTCTCAATGCCAATCCTTCGTCGTGCAGCCTTGGCTGCGTCTTTATCGGCCTTACTTTTCTCTGCAACACAACTTCAGGCCGCTGAAGCCATGCAGATCGAGTCGATTCACTATGCGCCTACCACCGAGGTCGCTGGTAACTCGCTCACCTTGAATGGAGCTGCCCTACGTAAGAAGCTCTTCTTTAAGGTTTATGCAGTTGGGCTATATGTCAAGACACCCACGCAGGACGTCAATGCCGTCATGAACGAAACGGGGGCCGCTCGTGTGCGTTTGGGTTTATTGCGTGATGTCTCTGGCGAAAGCTTTATTGAAGCGCTTGATGACGGTCTCAAGGCCAACTTGGCTCCTGAAAAAGAACAGGCCGTCTCCAAGGAACTGAATGAACTCCGCACCCTCATGAAGCAAATCGGGGACGTGAAGGTGAACGATCTGGTTGACTTTGACTATGTCCCGAACAAGGGCACGATGGTGAGCTTGAACGGTAAGCCCATTGGTAAGACGATCGGTGGTGGTCGTGCACTCTATAACGCCGTCCTTGCCATTTGGCTTGGCGACAAGACCATTGACAACACGTTGAAGTCTGGCATGATGGGTAATTAAAGCAACTTTGAGCCAGACACAAAAACGCCTCACGAAGTGGGGATAGTTCAAAAGTCAATCCGTGAGGCGTTTTTGTGTGGTTATTACGATTTATCAGACCATTCACGCAAAAAGCGTTTAGCCGTACCCACCGCATACCCCAAGGTATAAAAGCGCTGACTCATCTCGTGGATAATTGCTTCGACATCAGGGATCGGCAACTTGTCAGCGATATAGCCAGCAAGCGCTTCACGTAACACGTCTTCGGCGGGACGATTTCGCATTTCAGACACAGCTTGCAAAGTGCGCATAGCTTCTGGCGACAAGCGCCCCATGATCTCGCGCGTCACATCAGGTGCATGCTCTTCTAACGGATGGCGTGGCATAGCAACCTCACTTAAGCGAATTCAGGCGGCACACCGGTAAAGACTTGTGCCCACATACCACCCAACTGATTGACCGCTTGACGTGCTTGTGGCGTATCGGGCCCACCACGATGGATGATTTCAACAGCAAGGTTGTCCGCATCATCTGCAAAAAGAGACGCAGCATGGGTGAGCACCTGACGCGGCGCGTGCCCATGAAAATTGAAGGTTTCGGCCAAGTAGTCGGTCAACCCGCCATGGGTATGCCACTCAAGGTCCGTTTCATAGTGAGGATTTTCGCCCGAAAAGGCATTCACCAACCAACGAACGAGCTTACTCTTGGCGGCCTCATATTCGTCTTCACTCATCATGCCCGCGTCACGTTGAGCGGCACGCAAGGTCATATTGCGTACAGCCTTCGTGAAGATGTCATTCGTCACTTCAACGCTTAATAGGTTAGGTAGCCGTTGGGCTTTCGAACTGAAGTCTTTACAGCAACCACTTCCGCAATTGGAGCCACACCCCGCCATAAAGATCTCCGTTAGTTAAGGGTCGTCGAGCGACCTGACAAACGCGCCACCCAAAACGCAGCAGTGGCATTCACTGCTTGATCCAACATCGCACGCGTCATATCAGGCTGTTTACCCAAATCACGCACCATGTTATAGATGGCGTGTAAGAAGTCACGACAAATAAAGACAGCCACTGCACGCGGGTTCGCGTGATCAATGTCTTCGGGCAACTGATCGTCTGCGTAAGCCGATACCGTTTCGCGTAAATGATCAATCAACGCGGGACCACAAAGGGGCAAAGCCATCGTAAAGCCAGGATTTTCGCCCATCAGCGTACGAGCCAAATGGCGCGCGACGGCATCGTCTTCTTCGGTCGCCTGATCGGGTGTCAATTCATGAACAGACACACGACGCATACGACGAAGCACGTCCCAAATGCAACCAATCAAAAGTTGCTCGAGCGTGGCTTCATCAAGCTTCACAGGTTCTGGCATTGGTTCAGCTTGTTCCTGGGCCACTTCGTCATTGTTGAGGTCTTTAGGCTCCGTCATTGTTTGGCCTCCTCTTCAAGCATATTTTCAGGTGCAATACTCAAAATCATTTCAGCCCAGGTGCGGAAGTGCGCGGCAAAAAGATCATCCTGCAACACGCCCTTTAACAAGGTCTCGGCATCATCAACGCCATTCGTTTCAGCCCAAGCTTCAGCAATTGAAGCCGCTTCTTGGAAGCACGTCATCACAGCCAAGGCCAACAAACTTTCATCGTCAGCAAAGGTCGCACGATCTTCTTCAGGCATTTCGTCGAGCACTTCAGCCAACACGGGACGTAAGGCGGCACCTGCCTTCTGTGGATTCCAACCCGCAGGCAACTCTAAAGAATCGGTGTGTCCCATGAAGATCGACGCCACACCAAAGACAATCTTGGCATAGTCATTAGGGTCACCATCTTCAGTCATCATGACGCTCAACGCATCACGACCGCTATACATCAAAATGTCGGCTAAAACGGCAGGATCGCCAATAGAAGGAAGCGCAACCACGGCGCCGCTCGAAGGCTTATCAGTCATAGTCTTTTGAATCTCATTGCAGATGGCAACAGAGCCATCAACCATACAAAAAGGATTGAATCATTATACCGACCACGGCTCATACACACGACGTTTTGACTTAGTGAACGCCCTCAAAAAACGATGCCGCAACGGCTAGCAAAAAAAGCTCGTAGTGTTCTGCTCTTCGCCAGGCCAACAACATAACAACACAAGGGTTGATACCAATTGTAACCATACGATGCTCTGACGACGCAGGAGCCTTTCTCGACGCTTTGGTCGACAGAACAGATATCCAACATTTTCATTGCGGTGAGCGATCTTCGGATCTTTGGCTTCAAACCCGTAATGCATACCGCATAAAAAAACGCTTACGTAGCCTTTTGGACAAACATAAGCGTTGTTCTTTTGAGCGATTCGAATTATGCCTTAGGCGGCAGACCTGTTTGAGCGGCCTTAGCGCCATCGACAATCTTCATCGCTGAAGCGATCATGGTCGAAATATCGCCCATATTGCCCGGCACAATCAAAGTGTTATTCGTTCGAGCCATTTGCGAGAAGGCTTCCACATACTTTTCAGCCACTTGCAAGTTCACAGCATTCATGCCGCCTTCTTCACGCGTTGCAGCGGCCACACGGCGTAAAGCTTCAGCCGTAGCGGTTGCAATGGCTAGCGTCGCCGCCGCCTGACCTTCGGCCTTATTGATTTCGGCCTGCTTTTCACCTTCAGACTGAGCAATAGCCGCTTCACGGGCACCCGTCGCCAAATTGATCTGTTCGAGCTTACGACCTTCAGAGGCAGCCACAACGGCACGCTTTTCACGTTCTGCCGTAATTTGTTGCTGCATGGCCTGCAAAATCACAGCAGGCGGCGTCAAGTCTTTGATTTCATAACGAAGCACCTTCACGCCCCAGTTGAGCGCCGCTTCATCAATTGCAGAGACCACAGACTTATTGATGAGATCACGTTCTTCAAAGGTCTTGTCAAGCTCCATCTTACCAACAACAGAACGCAAAGTAGTCTGTGCCAACTGCGTGATGGCGACCACGTAGTTGGATGTCCCGTAAGAGGCACGTTGCGGATCTGTCACCTGAAAAAAAAGGACGCCATCGACAGTCAACTGCGTGTTATCGCGGGTAATACACACCTGACTAGGCGTATCTAACGGGATTTCTTTGAGCGAATGACGATAGGCCACACGATCAATAAACGGAATGATGAAATTTAAACCTGGTGTGAGTACGGTATGAAATTTACCCAAACGTTCAACGACCCAAGCGGTCTGCTGAGGAACCACTTTGACCGACTGAAACGCAAAGAGCACCGCAATCACAACGAGGACGAGTGCAACCAAAAGAAAACCGCTGATTTCCATAACTAACCTCTAAAGAATCCGCGAAAACAAAATTAAGAAGCTGGACGAAGAATGAGGCGCGCCCCATCCACGCGAGCAATCACCCAAAACCCAGGCGTAAGCGCACCGGTTTCTGCCGACGCAACCCAAGGAGCCCCACGATAACGCACGGTTGCCGTACCATCCGCCGCAACCGTTTCAACGAATAATCGTTGACCGTCATCAAGATGCATAAGCTCTTCAGCTTCAGGCTGACGACGATGGCGAACATTACGCGCTAGCACAGCACCAATGATCGTCACAAGCGCACAAATGACCAACTGCCAGAACTCCGGTAGTCCAAACCAACTTGCAGCGCCCCCCGTCGCACAAGCGACAGCTACAGCGATCAGATAGACCGTCCCTGTAACCATTTCTACACCAAGCACAATGAGCGCCAAAATAAACCAAAGAACTGTCGTGGATATCATGTTGTTATTCTCCTAATCCAAGCACTTCAAAAAGCATCATGTTAAATGTAACATAGGCTGATAATCTAAGTCGAGAAAGAATTCTTCACAAATCTGCGAACAAAAGCCATCTGTAGCCCCTTCCATAGAATCGAGTAGGAGGCGTGGCATTAGTTTCCAGGCCGTCCTCTTACACCACCCACCGTACCGTTCGGTAGTGGGCGGTTTCTAAAGTTTTATTTCCACT
>JAHHRH010000084.1 GCA_020025915.1 Sutterella sp. | reverse complement strand
CCTCCCAGTGTTTCCGTTTCGAAGCTCGTCAACAGCCTCAAGGGCGTTTCTAGCCTAATACTCTGAAAGCAATCGCAAACTCGGTTCGAAAGAAGCTTTGGATCCTGCTAGTGCTCGCCTTCGTATTTCGCCGCAAGCTGCGGCGGAGCTCCCCTCTCGATGATTAAGACATACATCGAAAATCAGGAGACGCCTGATTAACCTAAAACTGCGCGGCTTATATCTCCGCCCTAAAGGACGAAGCTTTACGCCGCAATTGCGTAATGAAGGGGCTGTAGTGTCATCCCATCCAACACGTCAGGCTGTCGACAGGGCTTGCCGCCCGCCGTAAGGGGCAAGGTCTTTACCCACGCAAAGCGACGAGGGGACTTCCAGCGAGCTAAACGAGGACGTAAAAAACCTACGATCTCATTGTCTGAAGGCAATATCTTACCTGTTTCAGGTACCAACAAAGCCGTCACCAAAGCGCCCCACTTTTCGTCGGGTTGACCTAAGACTAAGGCCGCCTTGACACCCGGGATACTTTCGAGCACTTCTTCGACCTCACGAGGTGCCACGTTTTCACCCCCCGTAATAATGAGTTCTGCGTGACGTGCGCTCACACGAATCCGACGATCTTCGGTAAGGCTACCGATATCGCCTGTCAGATACCATCCGTTTTGTAAGGTGCTGCCGCGCCCCCAATAGTCGGTTGAGAGTATTGGACCACGCAACGTAATGATGTCGTTAACGAGCTTTACGTCCAACCCTTCAAGCACGCGACCCGCATAGATTTGAGGCGTAAAACGTTCTTCGTAAGGCGTCACGGCGACAGTACTTCCGGCTTCTGTCATGCCGTAGGTAGTCACGATCGGAATGCCGGCATCCGCCGCACGTTGTCGTAACCCCATTGAGGCCGCAGCGCCTCCGACCATCAAGGTTCTGAGCGTTTTTGGAACCGATAAATCGGGCGTCTTATCTAAGATTTCGGAAAGCATGGCAGGCACCACCGACGCCAAGGTTACGCCGTCTCGTGCCAAATTAGCCATAAAGGTTTCGGCCTTAAAGCGCCCCGCAAGCGACATGGTGCTACGCATCATCAAAGAGCGCATCACAATCCCTAAGCCACCCACACGAGCGGGCGACAAAGACAACTGAAAGACGTCGTCGTGCGTCATATGAAGTGCATCAGCCACGCGGCGAGCACTCTCATAAAGCCCATGGCGCGTGAGAACCACGGGCTTGGGACTTCCCGTGGTACCGGAAGTAAAAATCACCACAGCGGTATCATGAGCTAACGGCACCTCAATGGCGTCCGCCATACGAATCACCGCCTCACGTTCAGGTTGCGTCAATTTGGGCGAAATTATGAGTAACGGGATCTTCGCTTCAAAGGCTGCTAATAGCGTAATCAAACGCTCAATATCCGCTTCAGCAACAAAGGGCATGGGACGCCCTGGCGCTGGACGCACCATCGTCTCAAGGCGTTCAATCACCTTTTGCGCCACATCCGCCCAGGTGTAGGTCTCGTTACCTGACCGAATGGCTAAACCTTGAGGGCGCTCTTTAGCTGCGGTTACAACCGAGAACGCGCCATCTATCGTATCGATCCCGTTACACATGGATAGCCTCGACTTACGGCAAGCGACGGAATTTCGAGAAGTCAGGACGACGCTTTTCAAGGAAGGCGTTCTTACCTTCACGACCTTCTTCGGTCATGTAATAGAGCAGCGTGGCATTGCCAGCGAGCTCTTGTAAGCCAGCCTGACCGTCACAGTCGGCATTCAAAGCAGCCTTCAAGCAACGAAGCGCAAGGGGCGAATTCGCCAACATTTCGCGGCACCACTGAACCGTTTCGGCTTCAAGGCGTTCTAACGGCACCACCGTATTCACGAGCCCCATGTCGAGGGCTTCCTGGGCACTATAGAAGCGGCAAAGGAACCAAATTTCGCGAGCCTTCTTCTGACCCACGATACGAGCCATATAAGAAGCACCCCAACCACCGTCAAAGGAGCCTACACGCGGACCCGTCTGACCGAATCGCGCATTCTCAGCAGCGATGGTGAGGTCACAGACCATATGAAGTACATGGCCGCCACCAACGCACCAACCAGCTACCATAGCCACCACGGGCTTCGGGCAGGTACGAATTTCACGCTGAAAGTCAAGTACATTCAAACGAGGCACACCGTCGTCACCTACGTAGCCACCAGTGCCACGCACTTTCTGGTCGCCACCCGAGCAGAAAGCCAAGTTGCCTTCACCAGTGAGAATGATGACACCAATACCGTCGTCAGAGCGAGCATCCGCCAGCGCACAACTCATTTCAGCGACCGTCTGAGGACGGAAAGCATTACGTACTTCAGGACGGTTAATCGTGATCTTGGCAATCCCTTCTTCGCACTTTTCGTACTTAATATCGGTAAATTCACCGCAGGCCTTCCATTCAGGGATCGCAGGCAGATTCGACGTATCGAGCATCGGTTGCATGATGAGGTTTCCTTAAAACTGATTCAAAAAGATAAAAAACTTATTTGGTGCCACGAACGGTCTTGACGAGCGCTTCCCAACGCGGAGCTTCGTCTTTGACAAAGGCGGCAAACTGTTCTGGCGTATCTTGAATGGTGATGGCACCACGGTTCTTGAAGCGTTGCGCAACGGTGGGCTCAGCCAAGGCCTGATTCAAGGCGTGGCTAAAGCGTTCAATCTCTGCAACTGATGTCCCCTTGGGTGCCACAAAGCCGTCCCAAGCAAAGAGCGTGCAGTCTTTGACACCGAGTTCAGCAAAGACGGGCACCTCGGGCAATAAGGGACTCCGTTGAGGCGTCGTCACGGCCAATGCCTTCAAAGCCCCGGCCTGAATATGCGGCATAACATTTGGCATCACGTCGATCATGAAGGGGATGCGACCAGCCAAGACTTCGGTAATGGCAGCGGCGCCACCTGCGTGCGGAATATGCTGGAATTCAATGCCGGTGCGCTCACTCAAGAGAGCACCCGCCATATGGCTCGTTGTACCGACGCCCGCCGACGCAAAAGGTACGGTGCCAGGTGACTGACGAGCCTTCTCTAATAAAGACGCAAAGTCGGTGACATCAGCCATGGCCTTCAGATTTAAAACCATCACGAGGCTAATGACGGAGAGCTGCCCCACGGGCATCAAGTCCGTCATTGGATCAAAGGACTTGGTGCCATAGAGATGGGGATTCACACAATAAATCCCATTGGTAACATAGCCAAAGGTGTGCCCACCAGCCCCGGCACGAACAACTTGACTCGTGCCGATATTGCCGCCCGCACCAGGTCGATTGACGACCACAATCTTTTCACCTAGGACCTTAGCGACCGGATCAAGCACAGCACGTGCCAACGTGTCACCTCCACCGCCCGGTGGAAACGGCACCACAACCGTTATCGGTGTCGAAGAAGCCACAGCTGATACGCTTGGCCATCCCATCGTTGCCATTACACCCATGAGCGCAAGACACTCTCTTCTTTGCATCGACATTTCACCACCTCGTGCGTCACATTGGCTGGATTTATTTTTTTTGAGTGAAATACACCGAAGACAAACAATATCGTACGGTACATTCTAACGGTACCGTATCGTACAGTATCCGCATTAGTTTCGCAACTCTTGCTCAAAGCGTGTACAGTTAATTGTGAATTTCAACCAACTATCAAGACACCATGACCGATTACTTGCCTCCGACCGAACGCGGCCGACAACGCGCTAATGATCTTTTGAACTGTGCGATTGACACATTTATTGAGTTCGGCTATACGCGAACTTCACTAGATCGCATCATTTCTAAGGTCGGTGGCTCCCGAACCACGATTTATCAGGTGTATGGCAACAAGCAGGGACTCTTTAAATCCGCGCTTCAAAATCTCGCTGATGAGATCTACCAGTCTTATATGAAGGACTATCGTCATGGGCGATCCCTTGAAGCGGAGTTTGAAGTTTTTGGTCGAATTTATTTAAAAGGCATGCTCTCAGAGCGCGCCGTCGGTGCGACGCGCCTCATCATTGCTGAAACACCTCAGATGCCAGAGATTGGCGTGTGGTTCTACCATGAAGGGATTGCCAAAACCTACGCAGGCTTTGCCAAGGTGCTTGAAAACCACCTCGATGCCCCGTTGCCTGAATTAGAATATGCGGCTGCCCACTATATTGAAATGTTGCGTGGTCCCCTCTTTATGAAGGCACTCTGTCAATTGAACTTCAAACCCACTGACGAAGACATCGAATCAGAATCAAAGCACGTTGCCCACATTATGTGTACCTGGCTCAAAGCCAAGTGGCCGATGCATCAACCTGAATGAATCCCGCCGCCCATTGAGGTGCTCCATTAAACTAACCACGGCACGTTCCGCCTCGAACGTGCCTATTTTTTCGTCAATTTGTTACAAAAATGTTACTGATTACTTTTAACGTATAAGCAAGACGTCACAAGAGTTACGTATTTATACCCATTCTTTTATAAGCTGAGTCATAAATACTGGGGTTTAGAATGCACTCGTCTCTTTCGTTATACACCCATGTCTTGCCAATCAAGCTATACAAGCTTTTTACAATTCCGACGCAAAAAAGTCACGAAAATCCCTTCAAAATACCCTCATTTTCTTCGTTTAGATTGAAAAGCTCGCGCCGATTTTCAAACCCGTAAGGGTTCTCCCGCCCCTTTTTAAGGAAGGTCTGGATAGATCGGATTTGACGCGGCACCTTATCAAAAAGGT
>JAHHRH010000083.1 GCA_020025915.1 Sutterella sp. | reverse complement strand
CAGACTCGAGGAAAGTGCGCCCCCATTAGAGCCAACTTGATTCGATTGCTTTCACGTTGTTCGATCTCTTTGCTCAGGAAATATTCCAGAGTTTCGCGAGGCGTCATCTTGGCATCGGTTACCGTTCTCAGCATTGACTCCATGTTGTCTCTCATTCGAGTCAGTTTTAAACGAGAAGCCATCTCTGCCAGCTTCTGGTCGGTTTCACGGCTCATACCAATTGCCTCCAACAGCTTGGCTATAGACCTCTAACGAACGTTGCATCGTGTTTACATAACGTGGATCAATTGTTTCCGGTAACTCCGGTAAAGCCTTTGGTGGCTCCCCATGTTGCGGCTCGGGATGGTAGACTTCTGTCGCCTTATCCAGTTCGATAACTGGAATAAGTGTACGAAAAATGGATCTGATAGCAATGCCCAGTTAGGGCACATTACTGTCTATTAGGCTACCTTTTTAAATGACCGTTTCACGCCGTATCTACACCAAAGAATTTCGCATCAACGCAACCAAGCTGGTTGTGGACGAACATCGTCCTGCAACCTCTGTGGCTGAAGAGTTCAATGTAAGCCCTAAGACTTTGCACAGTTGGGTTAAACAGTATCGTGCGGGAATACTTCAAGCCATGGCAGACAATCACGATTCTGTAACCGCTGAACAAGCAGAAACTGCTCGTTTGCGAGCAGAACTCCAGAAAGCCCGCGCAGAGGTTTTCCTCCTAAAAAAAAATCGCGGCGTACCTCTCGAACAACGGGCTCTGAAATGCGCCTTCATTCAGGAGTCTCTTGGCGACTTTGAACTAAAAGGGATTCCGATAAGCCTGAGATGTCAGATACTGGAAGATTGTCTCCCCTGAAACGATACTAAGGCAGGCTAAGATCATCCGTGAAGAAATGGGTTACACACCAGGCTATCGTCAAATACATGCTTTGATGCAACACCGTGGAATAAAAGTTGGTGTCAAACGTTTACGCGCTGTCCTTCGCTTTAATGGCATCATTGGTTACCGATTTTTTAAGCGCACCGTAAAAACCACTGACAGTAATCACACCATGCCTGTTTATCCCAACCTCTTAAAACAAGCATTTACGCCTGGGGTTCTGAATCGAGCGTTGGTAAGTGATATAACGTACTTACCAACACCCGAAGGATGGGCGTTTTTGGCTACAATCATGGACCTTGGCAGTCGTCGCATTTTAGGGTGGGCAATCAACACATCCATAACAGTATCGCTGGTTTTGAAGGCATTACACATGGCCGTACAGGCACGTGGAGAGAAAGCCGAGGCTGATACCATTATGCACTCCGACCGTGGAACTCAATACTTTCCAAAATCGCCTCAGGAAGCTTGATATGCTATGTGGATGCTGTAAAAACCGTCATAAGCTGGATCAATATCTATAATACGAAGAGACCACACTCGACGATTAACATGATGAGCCCTCTTGACTATGAAGCACAGCTACACAACCATGCTCAAGAGGTGACCTTTTAACTCAAAATCATCTGATCCAAATTTCGTACCCCGCCCCTGCTTCTGGCTTCCTTCAGATTCCACCTCGCAATGGACACCCTTGCCTCTGGCTATGCGCTTGGTGCTACCTCCTGCGCTCGGGACTTTCACCTATTAGAACGCGCCCATGCTGAGCGCACTAAGAAAAGACCCAATACGGTCAAAACTGTATCGGGTCTTTTTGCATCCATCCTTAGAACATCAATATTGTTATATCAAGCTGTAAATCAGGTAGCCACAAGCGACACCCGAAATCACATGCACGAATCCAGCACGAATGTAGGAGTGATTCAGTACCCAAGTACCAAGTCGGGTCGTACCCGTACGGTCAAAGGAACAACAACCAATCTGTGCGCCACCAGGGATCAAGAAGTCACCACAAGTTGCTGGGTACAGGGCGACAAGCAGTAGCGGCGGAATACCGATGGCGGCACCAAGAGGCATCAATGCCACAACCGTTGCCGAGGGACTCAAAATCACAGCTGAGAACAGGAAAAGTACCACACCAAAGAGAAGCGGCGTCGACTCAGCCATCGTCTTAAAGAGCTCAATGAAATGAGCACTATGAGCATCAAAGAAGGTTCCTGTCAACCATGAAATCCCAAACACACCTACTACACCAATAAGACCAGCACGGAACACCGAACCATCAGCGAACTTGTTAGACGGCACCTTG
This sequence comes from Sutterella sp., assembly GCA_020025915.1. Classification (GTDB taxonomy): domain Bacteria; phylum Pseudomonadota; class Gammaproteobacteria; order Burkholderiales; family Burkholderiaceae_F; genus Sutterella. Next base: position 2,675 of record JAHHRH010000083.1, on the reverse strand, counting down.
CAAATCAAAATGATAAAGAGTGCACAAGCAAGCATAATCATCTGAATGAGACTTGGTATCGGCAACGTTATTACCTTGCCATTTTCGGCTGTCCAAGTTGGAAGCAATTCCTTGAAGAAGCCAAAAAAGAGTACTGTCGCCACACCACACGCAAAGACAATAATAGAATTACGAACGTTAGCAGGAATATCTAATGCACCGCGATCATGCTTGATCACAAGCTCTTGAAATTCGCCATTCGCTACTCTACGCTTGAACTCAGGATCGTCTTCAAGGTCACACCCCTTCCAATAGACTGCTAAACACGTACAGAACGTTGCGAAAATAAAGGACGGCACCGAGATCATAAGAATGTCAACAACACCAACATCAAAAGGCGTCAATGAAGCAACCAAAGCCGCCGTTGCAGCACTCATAGGAGATGCGACAACAGCAATACCAGCCGAAATCACAGATGCAGCAATTGGACGCTCTGGACGCACGCGTGCTTGTGTCGCCACTTCAGCAACAACTGGATAAACCGCAAACGCCACATAAGCCGAACCGACAAATATTACAAAGAAGGAGCAAACAAAAGGTGCTACAAACGTAATGGCTTTAGGCCACTTACGTAGCATGCGTTCAGCTACCTTCACCATGAGATCCAAACCGCCCGCGCCTTGCAAAACGGACGTACAAGATATCACAGCCACAATAATGAGGATTGTTGAAACGGGTGGAGAGGCCGGCTTCAAACCAAAGAGCAGAACTAAAATACAGACGCCAAGCCCGCCAGCAGCGCCGAGCCCCAAACCCCCAAATCGACCGCCGATACCAATACAGACAGCGACTGCAACGAGCTGGAGCCAAAAGTTGAGATCCATTTCCATGACAGGAATCCTTAACGAGGTTCAATAAAAACACCGTCGTCAGCTCTTATGGTATAGGGAAAAAGGAGTGAGTCGACGACGGTGTTAAAGCATTAAGTCATCAGAAGCCGAGTTCTGCACCTTCACGCGCTAGCACTTCACGAGCACGCGTGATTTGACATTCAACCATTTCGGGAGCAGTACCACCGAAAGAACGACGGGCACGCACACAGGTTTCAAGGCTGATTTCGTGACGAATGTCTTCCTCAATGCAGTCAGAGAACTGTCGATATTCATCCATCGTAAAGTCATCAAGGCGCTTACCGTGTTTGATAGCGTAGTTGACCATGGCCCCTACCACATGGTGTGCTTCTCGGAACGGCATACCTTTCTTAGCAAGATAGTCAGCAAGGTCCGTCGCATTGGCATAACCGAGATCCGCATTAGCACGCATCTTGGTCGCATTCACACGCATCTTTTCAACCATCGGCGTCATGATGGCAAGACTTTGAAGAAGCGTATCGATACTGTCAAAAACCTGTTCCTTGTCTTCAGAGAGGTCCGTGTCATAAGCAAGCGGAATACCCTTCATGATCGTGAGCATGGCCATAAGATTGCCGTACATACGCCCAGTCTTACCACGGATCTTTTCAGCAATGTCAGGATTCTTCTTTTGAGGCATGATCGAAGAGCCAGTACAGAAGTCATCAGAGAGTTCAATAAACTTGAAGTCCTGCGTTGAAAACGTGACAAGCTCTTCAGAAAGACGGCTTAAATGCATATAGCACATTGCAGCGGCTGCATTAAATTCGACCATATGATCACGATCAGACACAGCATCGATCGAATTTTCTGTTGGGCCATCAAAACCGAGTGTTACAGCAGTAAATTCTCGGTCAATTGGGAAGTCGGTACCAGCTAACGCAGCAGAACCCAACGGACAGCGCCCCATACGTGTATACAAGTCCGCAAATCGCGTAAAGTCACGCTCAAGCATCCAAAAGAAAGCCATCATCCAATGCGAAAAAAGGATCGGCTGTCCCGTCTGCATATGGGTGTAGCCCGGCATGATGACATCAATATTGGCTGAGGCGACTGTAACAAATACAGTCTGAAGCTTACGAATAGCAGTTTGCACTTCACGAATGGCATGGCGCAAATAAAGCTTTCCCGTTGTCGCGGTTTGATCATTACGGCTACGTCCAGTGTGAAGACGACCACCAACAGGGCCAATGATTTCGGTCATACGCTTTTCGACAGCCATGTGAATGTCTTCGTCCTTCACGGAATAAACAAACTTGCCTGCACGAATTTCTTCAGCGACGAGATCAAGACCGCGGCAAATTTCCTTGGCATCCGTTTCACTGATAATGCCCTGACGACCAAGCATTGTGGCATGAGCCTTTGAATTCTGGATATCGATCTCACCTGTACGCTTTTCGATGAGAATCGTAGCGTTGAAATTTTCAACGAGTTCATTAGCAGGCAAATCAAAACGACCGCTGCGGCTCTTACTTTCTTGATTCGACATGGGTAACTCCATTAAATGATGTTGAATGGTCCAAAGACATGCCATTTGTTGGATCGAAAGATCATTCAAACGACATTTCAGTCATATCTGGCTACATTATACCCTTTATTGTCGACAATTCACTATGTATTGTTTACCTTACGCGCGATTTTGTCAGCTACTTCTTGTCTACATCCTCGTTTTTCTAGCGTTTTTCACTCATACTAGGTCTTTCCCTAGCAGGAATGAGCAACCATTTAACTTAAGGTGGGTCTGGACAAATCGCTCAAAGATCTTGCGACGGGAGCCAAGTTTTG
>JAHHRH010000082.1 GCA_020025915.1 Sutterella sp. | reverse complement strand
CCATTGCTACCGGATTTCTGGCGTTGTTAGCGGAGCTTGCAAGATGCAGGTTAGGTCGAGCGAAAGTGGCGAGCTTGTTGTCAAGCTTACGTCAAGGCTTATGCTTTTTGCCTTTGATTGTGGTGTTGCCAAATTATTATGGCCTGATTGGCTTAGCGGCCGCACAACCCTTGGCGGATGTGGCGGCCACGTTGCTGAGTCTCTTCTTTTTGCGAGCGATCTTACGTGAAGCCAAGGCGCGTGCTGAAGGCACGTTTGAGGCCTCTAAGCAAAGCTATTCAGAGTAGCCAGGCTGGCTTTGGCAGGTCGCCGAGAATCGCGAAGATTTCGTCGTTCGTTGGTTCGGACACATTGCCGTTAGGTGCTACTTTGAGCATGAGCACGGGATTTTCGGCAAATTCTTCGTCGCGTGCGAACGCTTCTTCGTCACTTTCGAAACGAACAAAGACAGGACCGCGGTTGGTTTCGCGGTAGATTTCGAAGTCAAGCCAGGTGCAAAGCCATTCGACGTCTTTCTTATAATGCGTTTGAGCGTAAGTACGGGCTTCGTTTTCGAACATATGTATCATTAATGGTCTCCAAAGGAAAATGAGTCAGAGGACACCAAACAGTGTGACGTATTCTGCGTCAATGAAGGACGTATTCGAAAAGAGGCCTTGTGGTGTGTGTCTTTGGTTATGGGAGGTAGTTTTTTTGTCACGCGTGCGAGACAAGCTACAGCCGTTGTCGTTGTAGTGGAGTAGCAAACGGGATTGATTCTCAAGGCGACTACTGATCTATGTATGGTGCAAAACGGCCTCGCTTAACCGTCAGGTGACGATTGATCAGCGAGACCGTTTGCGTGTGCCGTGTGGTCAATCAAAGGCTTACATGTCCTTTAGGAGGCCGTGTTTTTCGTATGTCGTGACGCGAACCAGTTGGTTGTTGTCGTCGACAAAGACAACCTGCGGATGATGTGTTTTGGCTTCGTCAGGGGTGATCTGCGCATAAGCCATGATGATGACTTTGTCACCAACAGACACACAGCGGGCAGCGGCACCATTGAGGCAAATCATGCCACTACCGCGTTCGCCAGCGATCGTATAGGTCTCAAAGCGGTTGCCGTTATTGACGTCCACAATCTGAACCTTTTCGTACTCAAGGATGCCGGCAGCCTCTAAGAGCGCCACATCAACCGTAATCGAACCCACGTAGTCGAGCTCAGCCTGAACGACTGTTGCGCGATGGATCTTGCCTTTGAGCATATCTAACAACATCGTTTAGCACTCCGCGATAAAGTTGTCGATTAGGCGCGTGCGACCAATGTAGACCGCCATGGCAACGAGCACGGTGCCTTCAAGACGGTCAAGCGCTTTGAGCGTATCTAAGTTAACGGCGCTCACATAATCAATACGAGCAAGTGGCGTTGTTAGAATTTCAGCCTTCATCGCTTCGATCAAGCGAGTCGCATCACGTTCACCTTCGGCGATCAACTTTTCGCCTAAACGAACGGCACGCGAAAGTACCAAGGCCGCTTCACGTTCTTCAGCGCTCAAGTAGGTGTTACGAGACGATTTGGCTAGGCCATCTTCGTCACGCACGATCGGGCAACCAACAATTTCAATGCCGTAGGACATGTCGCGCACCATGCGACGGATGATGGAAAGCTGCTGCGCGTCTTTCTGACCAAAGAAGGCTTTGTCCGGGTTGACCAAATTAAAGAGCTTCGACACTACAGTGCACACGCCTCGGAAGTGAATCGGACGCGTCACGCCGCATAGCTGCTTAGGCATCTCGTTTAAGAGTTCGACATACGTAGCCGTACCGCCAACCGGGTACATTTCGTCGACTTCGGGATGGAAAACAAGGTCGCAACCGTGAGCTTCAAGTAACTGGCAGTCACGTTCGAAGTCACGCGGATAGGCTTCAAGGTCTTCGCCAGGGCCAAACTGAGTGGGATTAACAAAGACGGACGCCACCACGCGATCACAAGCGGCGCGAGCGCGGTCAATGAGACTGGCGTGACCTTCGTGAAGGTAGCCCATGGTCGGAACGAGACCTACGGTGAGACCCTCACGATGCCAGGCGCGAACTTGTTCGCGTAAAGCGGCTTGAGTGGTAACAATTTGCATGATTAACTCCTTTGAGCTCGAACCTGGTCTTCGAGTTGCTTTAAAAATGTGTCGTCGCAGTCGCTCTTTGGAAAACTATTGGCGACCGTCGGAAAGGTTGCTTCACGGACTTCGGTGGTATAGGCGTTTAAGGCCTCTGTGATGACCGTACCAACATCGGCAAAACGCTTCATGATCTTTGGCGCAAAGCCGTCGTTCATGCCCAGGAGGTCTTGAGAAACTAGAATCTGACCGTCGCAGTCGGGCCCTGCGCCAATACCAATCGTTGGAATCGAAAGGGATTTTGTTATCAAGCCAGCGAGCTTTGGCGGAATGCATTCGAGCACCACTAAATTGGCACCTGCTTCTTCAACGGCGAGGGCGTCTTCTAAGATGCGCTTAGCATTGGCTTCGCCACGACCTTGTACTTTGAAGCCGCCATAGACATTCACGGATTGTGGTGTCATGCCAATATGCGCGCAAACTGGGATGCCGCAATCGACGATCGCACGAATACGATCAGCGACCGACTGGCCGCCCTCGAGCTTGACGCAGTGGCAACCTGTTTCTTTCATCAGGCGACCAGCGTTTGTCAAAGCTAGTTCGACTGAGACTTGATAGCTCATAAAGGGCATGTCGACCATGACGAACGTGTTTGGCGCGCCGCGAACGACGCTGCGGCCAAACGTGATCATATCTTCTATGGTGACAGGCAACGTGTTTTCGTAGCCCAGCATAGTCATACCAAGGCTGTCGCCAACAAGAATTGCGTCAATCTCGGATCGATCGACAAGTTTGGCCGTGCTGAAGTCGTAGCACGTGGCCATGGCGATTTTTTCTCCGCATACCTTTTTGCTCAAAAGCATCGGTAATGTAATTGGATCGGTCATGAGAAACTTTCCAAAAGTTCAATGAGTTGTGAATAGTCCGTGGTTGGATGACGACCTTTGGCAATGTCAACGACGCTCAACCCCATCATGGCATAACGACGACGCTCATAGTCAGTCGCTAAGGCGTGAAGGTGCTTCGTTACTGTGCCAATGTCGTTACGTTCAATGGGTCCTGTGAGGGCAGTTTGTGGACCCGATGCGAGTAAATGGGCGAGATTGGCTTCTAAGAGCGGACGAAGTGCATCGAGTGCTTCGCGTTCAGAAAAACCACTTTTCGCCATCAGTCGAAGACTTTGCTCGAGCAAAGCACAGGTGAAGTTGGACGCAATGCTAGCCGCTGCGTGATACGCCGCTTTGTGTTGAGGCTCGATGGGTTTCACAGTAAACCCAAGGTTGGTGAGGGTATGCTGCAAAGTGGCGACTGACTCATGATCACCTTCAAGCGTGAAGGTAGCCTCATGAATCGTGCGCCACACGGAGACTTTGTCGTGAACCGGATAGAGCGGATGTAGGCCTATGCCACAAGCACCTAAAAGGTCACGATGTGGAAAGATTTCATCAATAGAATAGACCCCACTGGTATGACAAATAGTCTTACCTTTGAGCGGTAGAGTCTCTAAGGACTTGATCACCGACTTGATCGCATCGTCAGGCACTGTGAGTACAATCGTGTCACTTTCGGCTACTAGTAAAGCGAGACGATCATATGCTTTTGTCTTCGTAAAGTCGGCAGAAAATATCGCAGATTCAGACGTTCGACTAAAAAAGCCAGTTACCGTGAGACCTCGCTCTACAAAAGCTTTGGCTAGGGTAGTCCCTACTTTGCCTGCGCCAATGAATCCGATTTTCATGACTAACAAAGGTGGATGAAATGAGGATTGCTTGTTTTAAAAGTAGATCTAACTGGGTCGATAAACGGATCATACTCACCTTGTGATGAATATACAAGCTCGCGGCAAAGCGTGAAAGCTGATCTGGTGGCTGTGTGTGACAAAAAAAGAAGTGTAGGATGATGAAGTCTGAGCATCAAAAAACTTGATTTATATGGGAAAAACAAGAAATCGTCCCGGATGATAGGGTGTGTGATACCTTCTTTTGTTGTTTAATTTCTGTTAAGAAAGGTTACAAACAGACATATCCAATCTCAAAGCTAGTGCGAGATTAAACAAAGGAAATCTGCTTAGAGGTGTGATACCTAGCTTGATAACCTGAATGTGAGAATGATGCTCGATGTCAGCACTGATGAACAAATATAAGCCCTGATGGCAAGGTATCGTCAGGGTGTTTCTGTGTGCTGTGTCGTGGTTTATTTGAGGGTCCTGATGGTCGCAGAGCACTTGGCAATGGCGGTCGCAACGTCAGCGGCTTTGATGAGAGATATAATCGGGAGGCACTCAAAAATACCATGGAAATTCAGTCCGTCCGTAAAGACATTGGGACAGGGTAGCCCAATGGTTGAGAGACGCGCGCCATCGGTACCGCCGCGAATAGGACGTTCAATCGGCGTGACGCCGGCATCTTTAAACGCGTCGCGCACGATATCCACGACCTTGGGGGTGCGATCGATATAGGGCTTCATGTTTTCATAACTATCTTGAACAAATGGCCCGCGCATTCTCGCTCGTTCACTGGCGAGTCAAGCGTGCCGACGATTTTGTGAATTTCTCAATAAGGCTTTAGAGGTTTTAATTGCCTTTTCGCTGGGAGGGGTCTGATGTGGTTCGATATATCGCTTCACAACCTCAATGCTCGCATTTCAATCCTCAGACTAGATTCGTAAAAAAGTTCAGTATAATCGATTCGATACCTCTTATCTTCCAAGATTTGTTATGCATACCGGCATCAAATTCCGCGCCCATCCGACATGCTCACAGAAACTGGTTATCAGCCAGTGGATTGGCTGTGCACGCGTGATTTGGAATGCCAAAGTCGCCGAGGAACTGTATTATCGAACTTATGCCGGAAAGTATTGCTCGATCGGAACCTATGCACCGATCGATCGCCGGACACTGCTTGACGAGCGCTTGGCTCGACAAGTCTCACATTGTCCTCCA
>JAHHRH010000081.1 GCA_020025915.1 Sutterella sp. | reverse complement strand
TAGTGGCGTCTAAACCGCCGTTGTTAAAACTGTCTCACAAAGTGGGGATAGTTCAAGCATGTCGGCGAGCGTCGTGTTTTCGTCAGGTTCCTTCCACCATTTGATGCGGATACTTGTGCGTCGCGTGCCTTCTTTATCAACATAGCTATGCTCGTCAGGGAGCTTGGTCTAGGGGCCTGTGAGGATTTTTTCTTTGACTTTGTACCCATAAGGGGTTTCTTTGGTGATTGGATCTTTGCGTCGTCCAAAATCAAAAAGGCCTGCTTCAGTGAGTCGTGGCGCTTCAAAAGGGCCTTTAAAACGCGCTTCACCGTTTTCAGTTGGTTGTGTGTAGAGCTTTGCCATCGTGGTTTCGTGCCACGCAGCATGTACAAAGCGGCACGTTTGACCAGATGTGTCGGTCACTTTGAGCCACACGGGTAACGTGCGCATCCAATCGAGCCAATCGTCAAGGTCATCCGTTAATTGTTCGAGCGTCGCAGAAAACTGCTTGAGGTGCCCTTCGGTATGGGAGCGTAGCCATTTGCCCGTCGCCTCGTCCCGGGTTTGGTAGTGGAGGGCGTTGAGCTCATGGTTTCCTATCACGGCCATAGCCGATCCATGATCGATCATGCCTTTGACGCGCTCTAAAACACGACGTATGGCAGGGCCGCGGTCAATCAAGTCGCCTAAAAACACGGCTTGTCGACCTTCTGGATGCTGGCGAACGCCGTTCACTTCAACATAACCTAAGCGGTCAAGGAGCAACTCAAGTTCGTCGGCATGACCGTGGACGTCGCCAATGATGTCGAACCCAGTCATATCGAAATTACTCGCAAATAAGTGTGAATTAGAAGTGTCAAAGTGTCTGTGATGACAGACTTTTGTTGAGTGTCTGAAAAGAGCTTACGCTAAAATCGCAAGCTCTTTCTATAATAGTGAAGCTTTGGATTTTGTTAGTGTCTTTTGCCTCAAAGTCCTCAGAAAGAATTTTTTATTCTACACAACCGTCATACGGAGTGCCTCATGTTTTACCCCCTCGAAGTGGCTGGGCTTAAGCGTCAGTTACCGATGTTCCCCATTGCTGACGATCTTTATATTGCCGCCTTTATTTTGCTTGGAGACCAGGAGCTTACCGTTCACTGCGCCGAAGCATTGTTAAAGAAGGCGCCAGCCTACGACTACATCCTTACGGCCGAAGCCAAGGGTATTCCGTTGGTGCACGAAATGGCGCGTCAGGCCGGTCACGAATGTTATTTCGTTGCTCGCAAGAAGATGAAGCTCTACATGGGGGATGCCATTGATGTGGATGTGCAGTCCATCACGACAGCTGGTATGCAAAAGCTTTATTTGACTGAAGAAGATGCCAAGCTCATGAAGGGTAAGCGCATCTTGATCGTTGACGACGTGATTTCTACTGGTAAGTCTCTGGAAGCCCTTGAAATGCTCGTTCAAAAGGCAGGCGGTGTGATCTGTGGTCGTATGGCAGTTTTGGCTGAAGGCGATGCAGCTAAGCGTGACGACATTATCTTCTTGGAACCCTTGCCCCTCTTTAATAAGAAGGGCGAAGCGCTCTAATGGCTTCTAATAAGGGTGAAGTGATGATTGGCATTATTGGTGCAATGGATGTTGAAGTCGCGATCCTTCGCGACAAGATGGTGAATCCGACCGTAGAAACGATCTCGGGCGTTGATTTTATTTGTGGTCAGCTCGAAGGTCGTGACGTGGTTTTGGCGCGTAGTGGCGTTGGCAAAGTGTTTGCCGCCATTTGTGCCCAGACGATGATTCTCAAATTCGGTGTGAAGGCCATTATCAATTCGGGTGTGGCTGGTACTTTGACAGGTGAACTTCATATTGGTGACGTGGCGATTTCGACCGCTTGCGTCCAGCACGATATGGATACGAGCCCCGTTGGGGATCCTTTTGGTCTCTTGTCAGGTATTAATGCGGTTGAACTCCCGGCTGATCAGGCCATCGTGGGTCAGCTCGATCAAGTTTGTGCCGCCGCTGGCGTGAACCACCGTTTGGGGGTGATTGCGACGGGTGACCAGTTCGTGGCGACGCACGAACGTCGCGATTGGATTCGTGATCAGTTCAATGCCATCGCTGTTGAAATGGAAGCAGGTAGCATCGCGCACGTTTGCTATGTCAACAAGGTACCTTTTGTCTCAATTCGTGTGATTTCTGACGAGGCCAGTGGTGACGTGCATATTGACTACATGACTTTCGTGAAGAAAGCCGCGGCAACGTCTTCCGACATTACGTTGCGTTGGTTGGCTTCGTAAGTGACTACAATCACATTTTGAGCGATTTGACTTACGCTTAACGGCTCAGGATCGATTGGTCTTGTTTCATGAGGAGAGAAGGCTATTTTTACGTAAACGAGGTTTATGTACTTCGGACTATGCTAAGGTTCAAAATCAATCTTGATACTTTGAGGATGCCATGCGCTTTTACGGTCGAGAAGAATAAATTGCGCTATTGCAAGACTGTTGGACGGTTGTGCTAACGAATCAAGTCGCACAAATGGTGACGGTCATGGGTCGCCCTCGAGTCGGTAAAACGACACTGATTCTGAAGGCCTTTGACGGACTGCAAAAAAGAGGTGTCGGTTTTTTATTTTTTCGCCCATCAACACGTGACGCAAAAAGCGTTGGTGTCCACTTGGCTCGCCGAAATCTGCGCGGTTTATCGCATAGACGTTCCGCCTGCCATTGAGACTGTCGGTGGCTTACTCAAATATTTGATGCCTCTGGCGAAAGTGAAGCCCTGCGTTTGTATCTTTGACGAGTGTCAGGCGTTCGAGCGCATTGATCCGAATATTTGGAGTCAGATACAAAAAGTCTGGGACCTCAATAAAAATCAGACGCCAATGCTATTGGTCATGAGTGGCACCGAGCGGGGCACGAAAGCAATTTTTTATGACTATCAGCAACCACTTTATGGTCGGCCTTCTTATCAATTGCTTGTGAAAGCATTCACGCCTCAAGTGGTTAAGGCGATTGTCTATGCTGAGTATCCTCAAGCGACTGCCATGGACGTGTTGGCTGTCTATAGCATCACGGGCGGCGTGGCGAAATATATCGAGATTCTCGCAGAGGGGAGAGTGCTTTCTGCGGAGGCTGCGATGGCTTTTATTTGTTCAGCGCGCGGTATGTGGTTAAGGGCGGAAGGTGAAATATATTTGGCCAATGAGTTTCGTTCTGAAGCTGTGGTTTATAACGAGCTTCTTCATTCTATTGCCAACGGTGCGACAAAATGGAATGAAATCCTTGATAGAGTCGAGGTCTCGACTCAACTTTCTCCTTATCTTAATCGCTTGGAACGTTTTGGCATTATCGAAAAGCTTCAACCTATCTTTGAAGGTGGTTTGACAAAGAATGCAAAGTACCGGATCGTTGGCCAGTATCTGTTGTTTTGGTTGAGCTTAATCGCACCGCTTGCGCCCAAATCCATGGCCGAGGCAGGGAATTGGTCAGGGTTACTTCGTTATATGAAAGAGCGCTTTCCTCAATTTTTAGGGCGCTCTTTGGAACGGTGGTTTATTGAGGCCTACCGTCATGCTCATCAATGGGAGGTGGTTGACGGTTGGTGGGATAAGCAAGGATCCAATGAAATCGATCTTGTTGCTGTTGATACCTCCAAAAAGATCATTGAGTTTGCCGAAGTCAAATTAAATCCTCAAAAGTATGATGATCGCCACTTACACATGAAGGCAGTAGCGTTTCTGGAGAAGCATTCAAAGTTCAAATCGTACGACATCACGATTCGTGGTTTGTCGCCAGAGGATATTTAAATCGGAGGGTGTACAAATCCAGTCGAAGCCTTTAATCGGAGACGAACGCCGTCCTGTCTTTTGAGGTAGATGACCAATCTATACTTTAATGAGTATATTTAAATCGATATACCTTAGTCGGTATAAACGAATCGTCAAGATAGACGACGTCTATCACTCAAAGGCGCTTGAGTCGTGACAGAGGGTTTAAGTGCGGGATTGATACTGGCAAGCGCTGAGGTTTACGCGAGAAAGGAACGGGAAGTGTCTTGTGAAGAGCGTAATAGAAATGCCTCCTGAGGTACTCGTTCCGCCCAGGATCATCCCGAAGGTGTCCTAATTAAATAACGAGGTTTGTCTATGCGACCAAGGAGACTCCCTAATTATATATAAAGTTTTGGATTTTACAAAGACCGACTTAATAACGCCGTTGCCAAGCGACCTTAGAACCCGTTCGTAGCCACATGAAATCCAGTGAAAAGACTGTAAAAGACGCTGTGATTCAGCTATATTGCTACGAGTTTCATTTCCGAAAAGTCGTTTGACGTGTCGCCAGACCTCAAGGCTGAATTGCGTCCTTATCAAGCGCGAGGCTTCAATTGGATGATGCGTAATTTGCGTGCCGGCATGGGTTCGATCATTGCGGACGACATGGGATTAGGTAAAACACTCCAAGTGATCGCTGTGATCGAAAAGTTGCGTAGCGCTGGCGAACTCAAAGATAAGCAAGTCCTGGTGGTTGTGCCGACAACGCTTCTCACGAACTGGAAGCGTGAACTTGCTCGCTTTGCACCGCGAATTAAGGTGTCGTTCTTCTATGGCGCAAATCGCTCGCTTGGTGACGTGCTCTTGACGACCTACGGGACGCTACGAAGCTCTATGAAGGTTTTGCAAACGACTGGTGGTGATTGACGAAGCACAGGCCATTAAAAACCATAAGACCGCTGCCTTTAAGCTTGTTCGAGGCTTGAGAACTGAAGGCTTTATCGCGATGTCTGGGACGCCGGTAGAAAATGGTTTGATGGACTTTTGGTCAATCATGGAAGCAACAACCCCTGGGTTATTGGGCTCAACGACGAGCTTCCGTCAGGACTATGCACGACCCATTGAGCGCGATCACGATGCCGAAACAGCAGACCGCTTCAAGCGAATTACGGCGTCCTTTATGATGCGTCGCCTAAAGACCGATCGCAACATCATCTCGGATTTGCCCTCTAAAATCTCGACCGACGAATACTGCGTGCTTACCAAAGAGCAGGTAGCGCTTTATAACGAAGTGGTTCGCCGTGGCATGATGGAAATCGAAAACTGTCAAGATAATCACTTCGTTCGTCACGCCATGGTGCTTCGTATGCTTGTGTAGCTTAAGGAAGGTCTGGATAGATCGGATTTGACGCGGCACCTTATCAAAAAGGT
>JAHHRH010000080.1 GCA_020025915.1 Sutterella sp. | reverse complement strand
CAGTGGACTTTCACCACATAAACACACGTGCGCCGCTGGGCGCACCAAATAAAAAACTCCTGCGTTTCAACAATTTGCAAAACGCAAGAGTTTCTATTTAACGGTCTAGTTGTTCGTTTTAACGGTTGAAAGCTTTTACTAAACGGAAAACATTCTTCGCAACCTGACGCACATGAGTGGCCGTTTCGCTCATCGCTTCGCCTGTTGACATCGGACGCGTGGTGAGCGGAATCACCGAGGTAACACCCTTGTCATAAAGCGCATCCATATTGACATCATGGGCAATGCTTCCTGCTAATACAATCACAGGACGACCCTGGGCACGTTCCGCGACGGCCGAGACGAGCTTACCGCTTGTTGTTTGATTATCCACGCCACCTTCACCTGTCACAATCACGTCAGCCTTGGCGGCAAGTTCAGTGAAATTGACTAAATCGAGTAACGCTTCGCTACCCGACATCAAGCGACCATTCAAGAAAGCATGGACACCGGCAGCGCAACCGCCCGCAGCACCTGCGCACGCCATATTTGCCAATTTTGGGCCATTGCCATTGGCAAATATCCCGGCCAGATGCTGCATGCCGGCTTCAATTGTTTCGACTTCTTGAGGCGAAACCTCCTTTTGTGGCGCAAATTGATGAGCCGTACCGTTATAGCCACACAAAGGATTCGTCACATCACAAAGGGCTTCAACTTTAATGTTGCCACTCCAAAAGAAGGGATTGAGCGTCATGTGACGAATCGCAGACAGCGATTCACCCGTCGGAATAAAGGGACGACCATTGGGAGCAATAAAACGCGCGCCGAGTGCTACGGCCATCCCGCAACCGGCATCTGCCGTACAACTGCCACCCATAGTTAACACAAGACGACGGTGACCAGCATTAATCGCCTCTCCGCAAAGTTGCCCCACCCCAAACGTTGTGGTATTGGCAGCATTAAACCCGGGCAAACGGTGCTGTAAACCAGCCGCTTCAGCCATTTCAATATAGGCCGTATCACCCGCACTCAAATAACGCGCATTGACGGGCTGACCACATGGCCCCGTCACGGTATGAACCACAAAAGCGCCGCCAATCGCGCGGTGGAGCATCTCTAACGTCCCTTCACCACCATCGGCAGCCGGCAAAGCTGTTACCTGAGCCTCGGGCATCACCTCGTTGGCAACCGTTTTTAAAATGGCACAAAGTCTTGCAGAAGAAAGACTCCCCTTAAAGGAGTCTGGAATCAAAAGAATATTCACGTTGGGGCCCTTCACTACGATACGATCCGAAAACCTGTCCTTTCGGAAGTTGGTTGAATCGAATCACTCAAAACCAAACATATTAAGTGTCATGATATAGGTTTACGAAAGAAAACGCCCGATTCCTTGCATTCTGACAAGACTCTGCACCTTTTATACGCTCATTTTTTTATTTGCGAGCCGTGACCTCGTCGTTGACACCGTAACGATAGTCATTAACGACATCAGCTGTCGTCGGCAAAATCCAACGACCGTCTTCACCACGCACAGTGGTTTCCTTCAGTCGATACCCTAATGCCCCCACGGTCCACACCTTGCAATTACGCATTTGAGCGCAAAGGCAGGTCTTCTCGGCAATCCCTTCTTTGACGACACCCGCCGCATCAGCAGCTTCCCAAGCCTTCAAATAGGCACAACCACCGCGATCCAAGATATAGCCGTAGGCTTCGCACTGCGGCTTTAAGGAGGCATTAATAGCTGGACTCGACTTCAGCATGCGCATCGGATAGCCCGTGGGAGACACGCCATTGACTTCAATTTCACTTTCTTCAGCATCTAAATATCGTTGTTTCACTGCTTCAGGGAGCCCAGACTCTTGCGTCACCGTAAAGCGCGTCGCCACCTGAACACCTGCCGCACCCGCTTCTTCAATTAAGCGTACGCCATCGGTACCCGTAAAAACGCCACCCCCAGCAATCACAGGGATTGAAAGACCGTTTTCAACCAAATAAGCCTTCACGTCACGTACGATGTCAGCGAGCTGAAAATTCGCCCAGTCCATACCAAAGCCCAAGTGACCACCCGCTAAAGGTCCTTCGACCACGATATAGTCGGGCATACGTCCGGTCTTTGACGAACGACGCAAAAAGAGACTCAACGCACGGCGGCTCGAGACGACAATCCCTAACATCGCATCATGAAAACGTGGATGTTCACTCATCAAAGTGAAGGACGACGTATGAAGGCCAGCCGACAAACTAATGCCATCCACGCCCCCGTCAAGGGCACCAAGCAAACGCGCACGCAACGACGAGAAGCTATCGTTCATGGTCAACTTTTCCATGACGTTCACAAAGACCAAGCCTTCCTTGGCATCCCCCGTCTTCTTTTGCATCACACTTTCGATGTACTGCTTCGCAGCTGCGCGCACACCGTCTAACGGAAAGTGGAAAGCGGCCTTGCCGAGGGCCGCGTCGGCCGCTCGGCAGAGGCCAGCCTTCATCTTAGTAAAACCTGTACCGAAAAGACGGTCTACTAAATCTGGAAGCATAGCATCCGAAACATGTCCAACGCCGCCTTCTTTGGCTACCGCTAACGCCATCTCAGCAGTCGAAATATTGACCCCCATGCCCCCCTGCATGATTGGTACCAACTCACGACCCGCGAGCATCAGACGAAATTCATCAAGTGAACGATCTTCAATGGCTTTCATTTTTTTAATTAACTCCGTAAAGCATTTGCCCGCCCCATGGTGATTAAGACGTCAAATGAAGTACCGAAAGTCTGCCCACCAAAACCATCGCCAAGCCTGATCATTTTTACGGGTAAACACCTACAAAACACACGCGTTCGGGCTACTATTTTTTAGTACCCAATCATTTTCGGGTGTTTTTAAAACTTCTATTAACCATACATAATCAAACAGATGACCCTTTTAATGTGATAGGTTGTTTTACTTAAATTACTGTCTATTTATTAAGACACAGATATATTATCATCCTATTCAACAGCCATTATTGGCAGTTTCCGTGCATTCGAACTCATCACAGTCCTCTTTCACAGGACTTAAAATCGGCATCGCCAATTTGACCCTCAAATACCCTCTAAAAACGCAAGCTTGCACATCAATGCCGTAATACCCCTCACTATGCTTCAATGCCTGGCATAATGCTTTGAAAGAATTCAACTCAGGATTAACCATGGACACAAACGGATTGGGCCGTATGCTTGGCCGCGGCTTTGGTAACCTCATCAAAAATGTCGACGCCAACAAATTGATCAATACGCTTGAACAAAAGATGGTTGAAGGCGCGGATGCTGTAAAGCGCGCTATCGATGATCCAAAAGCCACTGCTGACAAATTGAGTCAGCAAACCGAAAACTTAAAAAAGGCCTTTCAGGAGGGCTATAACGAAACCGTGAATGGCACCAATAAGACAGAATCCTCTAGCTCAACCAAGGCGACGGCAGAACATTCAGAACCAGCGTCACACGCGGCCGCCGAGCGTCCTTCTGAACCCACGAAACCCTAAAAAAGCAAAAAGGCTCTCCGGTCATTGCATGAGAGCCTTTTGGTGGTGCATCTACACTACGCCACAAAGAAGAGCATCAATATAATCTGCCCCGAAATAATGCGAAGGAACATCGCCAACGGGTAAACGGTTGAATAAGCTAAGACGGCGAGCCCGCGTTCAGACAAACTATTCACAAAGCTTAGCGCTGAGCTACTTGTGCTACTCCCCGCGATTAAACCCGCGATCGTATGAAAGTTTAAGCCCATAAAGCGGCGCGCAATGATAGCCATCACCGTCATCGGGATTGTCGCAATCAAAAAGCCAATTCCCATATAAACCCAGCCGATACCACTATTAAAGGCATCGAAAAAGAGGTCACCTGCACTTAAACCGACACTCGCTAAAAAGAACGTTAATCCCCACTCACGAAGCATCAAGTTCGCGGAGACGGTGGTATACGTGACCATATGAAAACGTGGCCCATAGTAACTCAACAAAATCGCTGCAATCAGAGGGCCACCGGCAAGCCCTAACTTGATGGCAACTGGCATCCCAGGAAAACTCAACGGGAGACTACCGAGCACCAGACCAAATGCAATCCCAATAAAGATCGCAAAGACGTTGGGGCGCTCAAGGCGCTTTTCTTGGTTCCCCATCAAAGCGGTCAAACGGGCCACAGCGTTTTCTGGACCCACGCAATTGAGACTGTCACCCAACTGTAAACGTAAAGAGTTATGAGGGAATAACGTCACCCCAGCACGATTCACACGCGTAATGTTGACGCCATCCATGCGCGAGAGATGTAAGTCTTCAATCAAAATGCCATTCACTTCTTCACGCGTCACACTGATACGACGAGACACCAAGGGCGAATGCGCCGTTGCGAGGTCAATCTCCGTATCTTCTTCGCCGCAAAAAGCCACGATAGCTTCTTTGTCTTTGGGACCTGCCACAATACGCAACTTGTCGCCATCGTGCACCATGGTATCGGCCGTCGGACTCGTAATAACACCGTTATGCAAAATACGAGAACAAATGAAGTGGCGTCCGACAAGGGCACGAATTTCTCGCAACGTATGACGGTCTAAAGCATGATTAGCGACCGTAACATGAAAGTAAATAGGCGTCTGGGCGCGCTGCTTTTGAGCCTCTTCCCACAACTGCTCTTCGGTCTTAATATCAATGCCAAAGAGCTTACGTACAATCATCAAGACGGTGATCACACCAATAATGGAGACTGGGTACGCACAGGCATAACCTACGGCAATATCCCCCTGGTAGCCCAAAGCCGCCAACGCTTCTTGCGTTGCACCTAAACCCGGCGTACTCGTCACCGCCCCAAAGTGCACCCCTAAAAGTTGCGGTAAAGAGAGGTCACCCCCAGAGCCATACCAAATACCGACCGTCAGCGCCAAGCTCAAAAAGACCGACAGGCACATTAAGCCATTCAATCCCCAGCCACTATTTCTTAAGGTCGAAAAAAAGGATGGTCCCACCTGAAGGCCAATAAAGAAGACAAAGAGCACCAGTCCAAAGTTTCGGAAAAACGAAATGATATCGGGATGCACATCAACCCCGATATAGCGCGCGATCAACCCCAAAAAGAGGACGCACGTCACTCCTAAAGAAACGCCGAAAAACTTAAAGCGACCGATCCAAAGGCCGCAGGCAATAATCAACGAGTACGCAAGCAATGCGTGAGTAAAGGAGTTGGTATCAAATAGTAGCGTCAGGAGCCATTCCATGGCGATTACCAGCAATGAGGACAAAGAGTTGACAATTGGTTATTTTGACGTTCTCTCCGTCGTGAACGGCGGAGATTCTCTACTGTGTCAGTAGCTTG
>JAHHRH010000008.1 GCA_020025915.1 Sutterella sp. | reverse complement strand
ATCGGGCGGTCAGTGGACTTTCACCACATAAACACACGTGCGCCGCTGGGCGCACTAAAAAAATGAGCGAGATCAATCAGACCTCGCTCATTTTTACATCACAGATCTAGTTTGCTGTTTTCTTCTTCAACGACCAAAGCATCAATCCCATCCCTAAAACAATGAGAGGTAGCGTCAGCCATTGACCTCGAGATAAATCGAAAGCCTGTAATCCGAGGAACGCATCGGGCTCACGGAACCATTCCACAATAAAGCGCGCGACACCATACCCAAAACAGAAGAGCCCCGAAATAAATCCAGTGGGACGCGGCTTTTTGGAGGCAATCCACAAAACTAAAAAGAGTAACACCCCTTCGCCAACAGCCTCGTAAAGCTGAGATGGGTGACGAGGAATACCGCCATCCATCGCCTGAGGAAAAATCATAGCCCATGGCAGATCGCCCGAGACGGGACGCCCCCAAAGCTCACCATTAATAAAGTTGCCAATGCGACCGAACATCAATCCCGGCGGCACCAGTGGGGCAACAAAATCCGAAATTGTCCAAAACGAACACTGATGAGCCTTAGCAAAAATGGCCATCACAATGATCACCCCTAAAAGACCACCATGGGCGCTCATCCCCCCATCCCATACTGCCAAAATAGCCTGAGGATTTGCCAAGTAGTAGCTAGGTTGATAGAAGAGACAGTAGCCTAATCGCCCACCTAAAATGACCCCGAGAATGCCATAAAAAAGCAAATTCTCCATATTGTCTAACGAAATACCGCGCCAAGACTCTTTCGTTCGGCGCCTCCCGAGCCACCAAAAGCACACAAAACCCACAAGATACATCAAACCGTACCAACGAATGGCCAGTGGTCCAACACTAAGAGCGATCGGGTCAAACTGCGGATGGATAAGCATATTTTAAGTTATTTAGCGAATTGTTATAAAAAGACTTTTCCTGCTTGGAAGCAGGTATTATGAAGCCTTTATCACCTTTACGTTCAAGTCAAAGGCTCAAAATGACCATTTCTATGCTTTCTGGTAACAGTGCCTCACAGATGCTGACACTTTTGCGTACGCATCGTCCCTTGGTTCATTGCTTGACCAATGAAGTCGTACAAGAAATCACCGCTAATGTTTTATTAGCCGCTGGCGCATCGCCAGCTATGGTCGTAGCCGAAGAAGAAGCGGGTTACTTTGCCAGCATCTCTGGCGGCATTCTGATCAATATTGGTACACCTTACGTAGCTCGTTTGAAAGCCATGCATGCGGCAGTCGACACTGCCATTGAGACTAACCGTCCTTGGGTCTTAGACCCTGTAGCCGCAGGCGGAATTCCTTGGCGTGATGGTGTTATCAACACCTTTGTTGAAAAGCGTCCCACAGTGATTCGAGGAAACGCTAGCGAAATCCTTGCGCTCGCAGGTGAAAAGAAAGGCGGTAAAGGCGTCGATAGTACCAATGCCTCCGACGAGGCGTTAGAAGCTGCACAGCGTTTGGCCTTAGCTCGCAAAGTCATCGTCGCCGTGACAGGTGAAACCGATTACATCACCGACGGTATTCAGACCTTAAGTGTCCCAGGAGGACATCCAATGGCCACGCTCGTCGTAGGGACTGGTTGCTCACTCTCCGCACTGGTTGCAGGTTTCTGCGCTATCACCAATGACCATCTGACCGCAACCGCCACGGCCTGTGCATTAGCAAAAAAAGCTGCCGAAAAAGCTATGATTCGAGCACATGGCCCTGGAAGCTTCCATAACGAATACTTGGATGCTCTTTATCAGATTCAACCGAACGACTTTCTTTAACCTCTTCACTTGATGAGGAATTGACCATGCAAGCAGATTCTCTTCGTTTATATTTGGTTCTCGACCCAGACCTCTGTGGAGGATATGCAGGTATGGTGGACACTGCCATTCAAGCCGCGCAAGCTGGCGTTACAACGATCCAACTTCGTGCACCAAATTGGAAAAAACGTCAGTACGCAGAATGTGGAAGAGCACTCCTCAAAGCACTTAAGCCTTACCATATACCACTCATCGTGAACGATCATGCTGATGTTGCTATCGCTATTGGTGCACAAGGCATTCACGTTGGCCAAGATGACTTATCAGTCACCGATTGCCGCAAGCTCATGCCACGCGATATGCTTCTTGGGCTCTCTGTAACCAATCTCGATGAATGCTTGGCTGTTGACCCAAAACTTGTTGATTATATCGGCATTGGTCCCGTTTGGCCCACAAGTACCAAAAAGGATGCCGCCGAAGCACTTGGGTTACCTGGTCTCATTGAAATTGCACAGCACGCCTCTTGTCCGTCCGTCGCCATCGGGGGAATTACTGCGACGGATGTGCCCTCCATCATGTATTCTGACGTGAACGGCATTGCTGTCGTTTCGGCCATTTGTGGTCAACCTGATATTCCTCTCGCCGTGCAAGTTCTGCTCGACGCTATGCCTTCATGATGATATTTCGTTCTATTTGCACCAAAGAAACCGCACGTGCGATTTCTGCCATTTTGGTTCTCTCGCTCGCTTTCCTCATCTACGGCGTGGGCGGGACACGCGCACTACAACTTTGGTGCTTTTTGTTTCCAGCGTCGCTTTTATTTTTACTCTCAGACTTCTGGCGCCAATTAAGGATACCTGCAAGCTTATTGCTCGGCCTGACTTGTGCACTCTCGGCGATTGACACGGGCATCCGTAGTTTTTTGAAAGATGTCTATCAGTCAGACATACTTTCTGGCTTTGTCGTCGAATCGGTTGCAAATACCCATACCTCTGAATCGCTTGAATTTATTGGTACTGTTTGGCCTGACCTTCTATTCTGGAGCGCTCTAGCGCTGCTCACATTTGTCCTTCAAATTTGGTTTCTTCGCCGCCGTTGTAAGCAAACCATCTCGACACCGATTGAACATCGACGTATTGCACTCGGCCTCCTAGTATTCTTACTCACGCTTTCTGCTGTATCTTGGATTGTCCGCCCTTGGCGTCATCAGTTTCCTGTACTTTCTTGGTTACGTTTTCAGTCTTTCGTCGTCGAATATCAACTTGATTGGCAACACGCTGAAGACGAACGACAGCAAGAAGTAACAACGGCTCAAAATGAAGTTCTCCCCATTTCAGTTAAACCAAGAACCATCGTTTTGATGATCGGGGAAAGCATTACACGCGACAACATGAGTCTTTATGGCTATCCACGTCAAACAACGCCGCAGCTAGACGCACGTGCAACTAAAGACCCTCAATTTCGTTTCATTCCTGATGCTTGGTCAATAGACGCAAGTACCGTTGCCTCATTCCGAACAATGTTTGATTTTAGGGTACCCCACGACCAAAAAGAACCGACGGGTAACGTCTTCGCTTTTTTCAGAGCCGCAGGCTATCAAATTACTTGGATTAGTAACCAAGACGATCAAGCTATCAAATCAGAATGGATTGCCCACAGTGACAAGCAAATAATTCTCAATCGATTAGCGGGGCGCTCCAGCCGATCGATGGACGACGTCACGCTTGCCCCCTTGAAGGAAGCCCTTGCCGATCCAGCGCCTCATAAGCTCATCGTCGTGCACATGATTGGCGCGCATCCCCATTTCTCTCTCCGTTACCCGGAGGGATTGCAGCCCATGTGGTCTGATAACGATGAGGTCTCTCAAAAGATGAAGGCCGATGATCGCTCATTGGTTGTACAGCACTCCCGAGATCATTACGATCTTGCCGTACTTTACCAAGATCGCGTTCTCGCGGAGTCACTCGCACTAACCGAAGCCTCCTCCAAGCAAACACCCGCTTTTTGGCTTTACCTCTCTGATCACGGTGTCGAAACAGGAGCCTACGAAGACCGTTCTGGACACTCTCAAACAACCCCAAGCGGTTATCGCATTCCCGTTTTGATGTGGGCTTCGCCTTCGCTATCCACTCAGTGGGCATGGTCTGACCTTCAAAATCGGTCTTTCCGTTCTGATTGGCTACCTTCCGTTCTATTTTCTGCGGCAGGTATCGAATTAAAGACACCTACGCCACCGTCGGTACTTTCCAAAGACTATCAATGGCAGGATCCACCATCTAAAACACGATTCCTACCGAAACAGTAAGGCTTTCCTTAGAATGAGTGAGATACTTCATCATTCTTTCTAATTAAACATATGAACGCCCAGTCTCTTTTGACCGTTGCAGCATTTTCTGAAAAAGATGCTAAAAACATCATTTATGCAGAAGTGCTCGAAAAGCATGCTTTAGAAACAAAGCAATGGGATGCTTCTCAACGTGATGCCGCAACGCGTGACGCGCAAGGTCTGACTGGCAATTTACCGTCTAAGGTCGCTCTCTTACCCATACGAGCACGCCTTGTCATTGCAAGAATGCATGAACGCTTAAAAGGCGTGGACAACATTCACACGAAAGTGTCGATCACATTTCCATGGACAGTCACTTTGGCTCTCTTTGCCTTGTTGTTCGGAGCGCTTACTGACTATTTAGCTACTGACGGCGCTCGCATTAACTTACTTGCACCACCGCTTTTAGGACTACTTCTCTGGAATTTAGCGATCTACTTTTTATTAATCGCTAAAGCCTTGCATCTATTGCCCTTTGAACTACCTATGAGACACACAGTCACTCAGTGGTTAGTCGAATTCAGCACATACCTCCCCAAGGCAGAACCCATCCAACGTGCTTTTACCGAAAAGTGGATGAACCTCGTTTTGCCCCAATATAAGCTCCGTATCGCTCGCGCCTTTCATTTCGCAGCGATGACATTTGCCTGTGGTTTATTGCTTGGCGTTGCGATTAGAGGCATAGGTACGGCTTACCACGTCGGTTGGGAAAGTACCTGGTTCGCCAATCAGCCAGCGTTGATTCACGCCTTTTTCGACTGGACCTATGATCTCTTTCCTGCTGCTCTTTTAGGGCTACCAGACATGCCTACTGTCAGCGATGTTGCTCAAATGGCTTTTGACTCTGGCGCTTCGACAGCCATCCCTGCCTCCCCATGGATCATTCGCCTGATGATGTTGATTGTTGGGGTCGTCATTATTCCACGCTCCCTATTGGTGTTCTATGACACCATCAAACTTCGTTGGCTCTCGAAACATATCGCTATTTCTTTGAAGTCTCCCTACTACCGTAGCTTATTGTCGGAGACAGCTGTCTTACCGCAATGGACAGGGATTCTCATCAACACCCCAAGTTCAGATGAGGAATTGCCAGAAAAATGGCATCAGGTTGCCAATCATCTAAAACAAGCCTCTAACTCATCGTTCGTCGTCTCTTTACACGCTATCAATGCTTGGGACGGTACGATTGCTGACACCTTAAAGCACTTACCTGTCGCAGAGCAATCTCATGTACTCATCGTGTTCGATCCGACTTCAACCCCTGAAGAAGAAGTACATGGCCAATTGCTGAATGACATTTACACTTGGGGCCAAGCACACCACATCAACACACCGATTGTCGGATTAGATCTCTCACGCATGGTGACTCGACATGGCGAAGGACATCCTTTGATTGGTAGCCGTATGGCCTTATGGCAAACCTTTGTGGCCGAACACCATTGCCGCTCTTTCACGTTCGACATAGACGACGAAAAAGCGCTAGATACGATTGCAACACAATTACAAACGTCAAATCCTTAGGTAGAGTGCGATAATTGCTTTAAAAAGCTATCCTTGAGTGACTATGTCCAAACCTGATCAATTTCGCATTCACCTGAGTCTTGTTAGCCATACCAATATTGGCAAGACAACCTTAGCCCGCACACTGCTTATGAAAGACGTCGGCGAAGTCGCTGACCGCGCCCACGTCACAGAAAATACCGAAGACTATGTGCTTGCACGAGATGCAGCCGGATGCGAACTGGTTCTTTGGGATACACCGGGCTTTGGTAATTCTGTGGCTCTTGCTAAACGCCTCACTGGTCGAAAGAACCCTATCGGATGGTTTCTTGCTGAAGTCTGGGATCGCATGACGAATAAGGCTTTTTGGCTTAACCAACGAGCCATCAAGCACGTTAAAGACATTTCAGACGTTGTACTCTATTTGGTCAATGCCTCTGATCTCCCTAAGACAGCCCCCTACATTACGGCTGAGATGGAAATTATTTCCTGGATCAATAAGCCCGTCATCGTACTTCTTAACCAAATGGGTAAGCCTCGTGCGCACGCTGAAGAACGAGCAGATGTCGAAGCATGGCGTGACGCCATGAAACCCTATCCGTTTGTTAAGGATGTCCTTCCCATGGATGCCTTTGCGCGTTGTTGGGTTCAAGAAACGGCACTTTTTGATGCCATTGGTCGCGCCCTCCCTGCGACTCAACATGCCACTTTTGATGCTCTTCGGGACATTTGGATTCGTAGTCGACGAGCCCTCTATCTATCCTCAGTCGACGCCATTGCACGCCATATGTGGAAACTTCTGCAGGCGCATGAATTAGTCCCAGTACCAAGCCTCAAAGATCATGTCCGATCCCTCGCTAACCAAATTGGTCTAATCAAAACCCGTAACGTCGAAATGGAGGACGCCCAAACAGCGCTATCCTCGATGGCTGCCGATAGTTTGTGCGCACTTACCGATAAGCTTATCGGCATTAATGGGCTCACAGGGAGTGGCGTCTCTCGCGAAATTTTGAGACGCATGAAAACAGACTGGCAAATGGCCTCTCACACGATTGCTCCAGCTTCAGCGGCCGCCGTTGGCGCTGGTGTTGGCGTTGCTGGCGGGGCTGCTGCGGGTGCCGCAGCTGATGCGGCGAGTGCAGGTCTTTCGTTAGGTCTTGGCACCTTATTGGGTGGCATCATCGGCGCGATTGGTGGTGTCGGCGCAGCCACCATTTATAACGCTCGACATAAAAAAGAAGGGATTGATCTTTCTTGGAGCGAACACGCCGCACGCAACTTTATGCTTGAAGCGACATTGCTTTATTTAGCCGTTGCGCACTTTGGTCGCGGACGTGGGGATTGGCAAGCCGGAGAAAGTCCAGAATTTTGGAAAATAGCCGTGCAGGATGCCATGAAAGAACTCAAAATTACCTTTCTTCCTATTCGCAAGCTTACCCCTGAGGCTGGCGTTGAACAATTAACGCGCTTAACAGACTCGCTTCTACGTGCTGTCTTTATGCGTCTTTATGAACGCGGTATCTAACACTCACTTGCACCATGCTCACTAAAGGCTTAACCACCGTTGGGCTCTTACTTGTGTCAAATGTCTTTATGACATTGGCTTGGTATGCCCATTTGAAACTCCAAAGCGCCAAACTCATTAGCAACTGGCCACTTTATACCGTGATCCTTTTTTCCTGGACGATTGCACTGTTGGAATACAGCTTCATGGTGCCAGCCAATCGCATTGGTTTTGAAGGCAATGGCGGTCCTTTCTCGCTTATTCAGCTGAAGATCATTCAAGAAGTGATTACCTTGTTGGTATTCACCTTGTTTTCCATTATCGCTTTCCAACAGCAATTAGCCTGGAATCACTTGGCCGCTTTTGCTTGCATGGTGGGGGCGGTTTATTTCGTCTTTATGAAGTAGTCTAAGCCAAGCGACCCCACCTAGGTCGCTTGGCTATGCAATCCACTTTAACGAGGTTGCTGACTCGTATATGTCACTTCAAGAATCTCAAGGACTTCAACACCAGCTGGATGCGTCACAGTGGCTGGGGTAGGCAACTTCACTTCATCTCCTTCTCGTGCCTTTAAAAAGACACGGGCGATAGGACTAATCCAGCTCACATCGCCATGCGCTGCATCAGCTTCATCGATCCCGACAATACGAATCTTGTGTTCCTCGCCACGCTGATCACAGTACAGCACTGTTGCACCAAAAAAGATCTGATCCGTTGGCGGACGAGTATCAGGGTCGACCACTTCAGCCGATTCAATACGTTTATTTAAAAAACGAATGCGTCGATCAATTTCACGCAAACGGCGCTTACCGTATTGATAGTCGCCATTCTCACTACGGTCACCATTGCTCGCAGCCCAAGCTACTACATTCACCACTTCAGGACGCTCAACATTGACGAGATGTTCACGTTCATCCAACAATCGTCGGTAGCATGCAGGCGTCATGTAGTTCTTCGTATTAGGCGGTAAACCAGGAAGCTTGACTTCGTCGTCATCCTGCTCATTAGACATACATTTCTCCAGAAAACAATTAGCAAAGTCCTGTTTTCACTTACGGATTCTGATCCATAAAAATTTGAAGCGAATAAGAAGGTAGTTCCTGATACTTAACCTTCTCCCCAGAAAAGCGATAAACGTTTTCCTGATCGATGCAAGCCTCATCCTGTAACCAATTACACGTTTGAGGTGACAAGTAAGGAGAAGATATATGCATCCAAGAGGCTACCAAAGGAAGAAAATTCAAGCCGCTACGGTAAAACTTTATCGTTTCACGCTTTTTGAACTCACTACCTGTAATAAAGAACGGCACCTCGTAAGAACCTTGCCGTTTATCGTTATGCTTCAGACACCAACCACTTTGATCGGATGCAAAATCTAACCCATGATCAGCTGTAAACAAGAGTCCCCATTTTTCCCCATACTTAGACTCGCGCGATTTTAAAGCATCAGTTACTTCCTTTGCTAAGCGGTCAGTATTTTTTAAACTTTCGATATAGCAAGACAACTCTTGAGACTTAAAAAACTCTGTATATCGATCATTGGTACGGCGACACGCTTGAGGATGCGAGCCGATCAGGTGTAACACAATCAGCTTTTTACCAGGTAAAGCAAGACTTTCTTTAAATGGTTCTAAAAGATCTTCATCCGTCTTTTTAAGCACTTTGTTCAGCGGATTAAGATCGTCAGCGACAAAATTATATTTGTCAGACATTTTTGCTACGATGGAAATCGGCGAATCCGCACCTCCACGCTCCCCTTGTGACGATATCCAAGCGGTTTGAAAACCCGCTGACTTAGCTAACGTCACAATGTTATAGGCAGGATTGAAATGTTCAGTGTCGCTATTTAGGTACAACTGTCGTGATAACGATGGTACTGTACCGGCAGAAGCTGATATGTAGTTTTCAAAAAACAAACCAGGCTCACTAGATAGCCACGGCGTGTTGTTCCACGGGGCACCATATGCGCCAAAGAAGTCCCGACGAGCGCTTTCTCCAAGGATCAATACGTAATTGGTTGCGGCGCCGTTATCTGCGACCGCTTTCCAATCGGTCGAGCGATTAAAAATCGAATACTTATTTTGACCGTTTGACGAGTCTTCTAAAGCTTTATAAAAAGACAACACAAAATTGACTTCTGTACTTTTGAGATCCCAAATATTTAATGGATTGCCTTTGATCAAATTTTTTACGAACGTATTGCTAGAAAACACCACAAGCAATACGAACAACACTACAACGCGTTTGCGGTCTAGGGCTACTAAAAACTGTGAATGTTTTTTGAGAAACAGGACCACACCTGCAAAGGTGAGCAGTAACCCGGCATACCACCCAAAAACGCTCGGAGGAATGGAGGTTGCATATTCAAAGGCTTCATCAAAATTCGTGTACAAGAGGGCATCAATAGCGTTCTTATCAATATGACCGTAAGTTAGCCCAACCATGCCATACATTAAGGCACAAACGCATGAAATCCCAAGGTATAAAAAACCTATCCAACGCCTCCAGCTGTATAAAAGCATGAAAAGAATGATCGAGACGATTGTTTCACGAGGGCCAAAATAATTGCCATACATGATCTGAGTGATGGCAAAAAACAGAACCAACAAGCTCCAAAACACTACGTGTGGAATAGCCAATTTAATTTTCACAGCGAGCCAAAATGAAATTAAAACTTAAATTTTAAGTGATTCTCTATACCTTGTCTTGACACAAGAAATACACACTATGATGGTCTGAAAGAAAATGGGACATAGCTCACGCTATGCCCCATCATCTTATCGACCGTTAAACGAAACGATTACGGCACCATCTCTTCGACTTCGTCCTTCTTAACAGGGCGAACGAGGTCTTCACGCTTCACACCAAGATAAAGCGCGATAGCCGCAGCCACAAAGACGGAAGAGTACACACCAAGCAAAATACCGATCGTCAAAGCGAGCGAGAAGTAATGCAAGGCAGGACCACCGAAAAAGAACATCGAGAGGGTCATACAGAGTGTCGACGTATGGGTAATCACCGTACGAGAAATCGTGGCGGTAATTGCCGAGTTGATCACTTCGACCGTATCAGCGCGACGCATCGTACGGAAGTGTTCACGAACACGGTCGAAAATAATCACTGATTCATTCACGGAGTAACCCAACACAGCCAATACGGCAGCGAGCACTGGCAACGAGAATTCCCACTGCATGACGGAGAAGATACCGAGCACAATGAAGATGTCGTGCAAGTTAGCAATAATGGCAGCAACTGAGAACTTCCATTCGAAACGGAAGGCCAAGTAGATCATGATGCCAACCACAACGAGCGCAAGGGCCGTACCCCCGTCACGTGCAAGCTCTTCACCCACCTGAGGACCTACGTATTCAGTTCGTGTTAGCTGAGCGTCTGGCGTATTCTTATGAATCACAGCCATCACTTCTTCAGCCACCTGACCAGACGTATAACCTGGCTTGGTCGGAACACGAATGACAATGTCAGATGCCGTACCGAAAGTCTGTACTAAGACCTCATTAGAAATCGCCTTTAGTTCAGTACGAACCTGTTCGGTATTCACAGCGGATGGATATCGAACTTCCATTTGCGTACCGCCCGTGAACTCAATTGAGAACGCGAGACCGTGCGCAAAGATCCAATAAACCGCGATCACGAAGCTGACAAAAGAGACCATGTTGAGTACAAACTTGTACTTCATGAACGGGATGGTCTTATGAATTCGGAAAAATTCCATGATATTAACCTCCCATTAACGGCTCGTTTTCTTGGCCGTGTCCGGACGCCAAATCTGACCGATATGGACGTTCGTCAACTTCTTCTTGCGACCATAGATCAGGTTGATCAACGAACGAGACACAACCACCGACGTAAAGATGGAGGTCATAATCCCGAGACAGTGCACCACAGCAAAGCCACGCACTGGACCAGAACCGAAAATCAACAGGGCCAAACCAGCAATCAAACTCGTAATGTTCGAGTCAAGAATCGTGGCAAAAGCACGATCGTAACCTTCGCTAATAGCAGTTTGAGGGAGACGCCCCAAACGAAGTTCTTCACGAATACGTTCATTAATGAGCACATTCGCGTCAACAGCCATACCTAACGTCAAAGCAATAGCGGCAATACCCGGCAGGGTCAATGTAGCCTGGAGCATCGAAAGCAAAGCGACCAACATCATCACATTGGCAACCAACGACACCGCACTCACCACACCGAAAACCTGATAGTAGATCGCCATAAAGAGAGCAATCACGATAAAGCCGTAGAGCGTAGAACGGAAACCAGCTTCAATGTTGGCTTCCCCCAAGCTCGGACCGATCAAACGTTCTTCAACAATTTCCATCGGCGCAGCCAAGGAACCCGCACGCAAGAGCAAGGCGGTATCGGTCGCTTCGATCGCAGTCATACGACCCGAAATCTGCACACGACCACCACCGATTTCCTGACGAACCACTGGTGCAGTCACGACTTCACCCTTACCCTTTTCAAAGAGCAAGATGGCAATACGCTTACCAACGTTGTCACGGGTCACGTCCTGGAAGATACGAGCACCACGGCTATCAAGTTCAAGATTCACCGTCGGTTCTTGCGTCTGGCTATCAAAACCAGGCTGAGCGTCATTGAGGTTTTCACCCGTCAAGATGACACGGCGCTTCACAAGCAAAACATTCCCTTCGCGATCCAAGAACTTTTCGTCACCAAAGGGCACATTACCCTGAGCCAACTGTGCCAAGGCTTCAGGACTATCGTCCACCAAGCGCACTTCAAGGGTTGCGGTACGACCTAAGATGTCCTTAGCCTTCGCCGTATCCTGAACACCAGGCAACTGAACAACAATACGGTCAGCGCCCTGCTGAGCAATCACAGGTTCAGCCACACCGAGTTCGTTAATTCGGTTATGCAAGGTCGAAATATTCTGCTTCAACGCATAAGACTGAACGTTTTGAATAGCCTTTTCAGACAATTCAGCGCGCAAGACATAGGGCGCAACAGCAGCGTCCGGCAACGACAACACCAAATCAGGCTGCGTATTACGCAACAAGTCATTGGCACGTGCGCGTTCTTCTTCATTGGCAAAGCTGATTTCGACCACATTGCCAACGCGCGTCATACCCGTATGACGAATGCGCTTGTCACGAAGCTGTGTACGCAAATCAGCCAACGTAGCTTCAGCACGCTTTTGAATCGCGGCACGCATATCGACCTGTAAGAGGAAGTGCACACCACCACGAAGGTCAAGACCCAAGTACATCGGCAAGGCATGAACAGAAAGCAGCCACTGCGGCGTATTGGGCACAAGGTTCAACGCAACAATATAAGCGGGATCTTCGCGATTCGGATTCAAAGCCTTTTCAAGGACTTCGCGAGCCTGAAGCTGCTTTTCAGCTTCGGTCGGTTCAAAGCGAACGCGAACGGTATTTTGTTGTGCACCCTGTTCAAAGAACACACCATTCGGATGCAAATCAGCAGCCTGAAGGAGTTCTTCAACCGTTTTCAGCGTTTGTTCGGTCACTTTGACCGTTGCCTTACCAGACGAAATCTGCACAGCAGGGGATTCGCCATAGAAGTTCGGCAACGTGTAGACCACGCCGATCATGAGTACGACAACAATGACGATGTATTTCCAAAGAGGATATCGATTCATCGTTAATGTTCTCCGTCATGCATCAATGAAGGACATTTCTGCACAACCTAAAGACTTAGACGGTCACAAAATGCGACCCTATTGAATGGGCTTAAGCCCGGTCAAGACCGGGCTTAA
Organism: Sutterella sp.; assembly: GCA_020025915.1. Classification (GTDB taxonomy): domain Bacteria; phylum Pseudomonadota; class Gammaproteobacteria; order Burkholderiales; family Burkholderiaceae_F; genus Sutterella. Next base: position 36,360 of record JAHHRH010000008.1, on the reverse strand, counting down.
AAAAGCGCCAAGAGCGAATTGCCCCCAGCGCTTTGGGTTCTTGAAAGTCCACTATTAGAACTTAAGCGTGCCCTTCGGAAGAACCATCTGAACAGACGTACGCTGCATACGGATCACAACAGCCTTGCCGTCAACCGTAGCAATCTGAAGTGCGATCGTCGTTTCGTCAACGGATTCAATACGGCCAGAAATACCACCAACCGTCATGACTTCATCGCCGCGCACCAAACCTTCACACATCTGCATGTGTTCCTTTTGACGCTTCTGCTGCGGACGGATCAAGAAGAACCAGAACACGGCAAAAATGACGATGAGCGGCACCACCTGCATCAAGAAGCCTTCCATGCCGCCAGCCTGGGCGGCCTCACCGGCAGCCAGTGCATCACTAACAAAAAACATTTGAACTCCAATCATTCAAGAATGTAAAACTAACCCGACTGAGCAACAAGTGCTACATTTTGGGGAATCTGATCATTATAAATGCGTTCGCTTACTTCTGACTGAGGTATTCCATTGAGAAAATTACTCAATACCACGAGCACGATCTTCAGCAAACTGCTTTTTCCAAGCTTCAAACGTGCCTGCTTCTAACGCATCACGCATTTCCTGCATAATCTGCAAATAGAAGGACAAGTTATGAATCGTATTCAAACGAGCACCCAAGATTTCACCCACTTTGTGTAAGTGATGTAAATAGGCGCGCGTAAAGTTACGGCAGGTATAGCAGTTACACGACGGATCGAGCGGACGCAAGTCATTGCGGTAGCGGCTATTCTTTAACTTCACATCACCAAAGCGCGTAAAGAGCCAACCATTACGTGCATTACGCGTCGGCATCACACAGTCGAACATATCAATGCCATTCGAGACACCAGCCACCAAGTCTTCAGGGGTACCAACCCCCATGAGGTAGCGTGGACGATCATCTGGCAACTTATGAACGATGTGATCCATGATGCGCATCATGTCTTCTTTGGGTTCACCCACAGAAAGGCCACCCACAGCATATCCATGGAAGCCCACATCCTTCAAACCAGCCAGCGACTCTTCGCGCAGATGTTCATACATACCACCCTGCACAATCCCGAAGAGCGCATTCGGGTTTTCAAGACGATCGAACTCATCGCGAGAGCGCTTAGCCCAACGAAGGCTCATGCGCATCGACTTAGCCGCTTCGAGTTCCGTGGCCGGACGGTCGCCAATCTTATAGGGTGTGCATTCATCGAGCTGCATCACGATGTCAGAATTCAACACACGTTGAATCTTCATCGAAACTTCAGGCGACAAAAAGAGTTTATCCCCATTGATCGGGTTACTAAACTTCACGCCTTCTTCGGTAATCTTGCGAAGTTCACCCAAACTAAAGACCTGAAAGCCACCCGAGTCCGTCAGAATGGGCTTATCCCACTGCATAAAGTCATGCAGTCCCTTGTGGGCATCAACCACTTCAAGACCAGGGCGAAGCCACAAATGGAAGGTATTACCCAAAATAATCTGAGAACCGATTTCCTTTAACTCATAGGGTGCCATGGCCTTCACAGACCCATAGGTACCCACTGGCATAAAGATCGGAGTTTGCACGACGCCGTGATTGAGCGTCAGTTCGCCACGTCGGGCACGGCCGCACGTTGCTTTGACCTTAAAACCAAAAGCCATTGTTGTGTGTCCTTTTAACTGTCCGACCCTTTGTCGGCAATATGAGCATTTTCAATAAAACAAGCATCGCCGTAACTAAAGAAACGGTACTTTTCTTCAACAGCATGCTTGTACGCTTCAAGAATACGTTCACGTCCCGCTAATGCTGAAACGAGCATCACCAAGGTTGACTTTGGCAAATGAAAATTCGTGATCAGCGCGTCAATGATGCGGAACTGATAACCCGGCATGATAAATAGACGAGTATCACGAGCCCCTGCTACAACGTGACCAGGGCGATCCGCGGCACTTTCAATCGTACGTAACGATGTAGTACCCACTGAAATCACACGACGACCTTCAGCCTTCGCTTGATTAATACGTGCAGCCACGTTTTCAGGCATCGAGAACCATTCTGAGTGCATTTCGTGCTCAGAAAGATTTTCAACGCGCACTGGTTGGAATGTCCCCGCGCCCACATGCAACGTCACATATTCAATATCAACACCCTTTTTGGCCAAACGATCCAAAAGATCCTGCGTGAAATGTAGCCCTGCAGTCGGCGCAGCCACAGCGCCAGGGTGACGCGCGTACACAGTTTGATAACGACTTTCGTCAGATTTTTCGGCAGCGTGGGTAATATAAGGCGGCAACGGCACACGACCAAAGGCTTCAAGCACCGTCAAGACCGGACGTTCAAACGCCAATTCAAAGAATTGGCCCTGACGACCCGTAACCGTCACAGGCTCTTCACGACCATCAGCTTCGAAATAAAGCACCGTACCAGGCTTAGGTGACTTACTTGCACGCACCATCGAGATGGCAGTGAATTCCCCCGTCACACGTTCGATAAGAGCTTCGACGTTACCTCCGGTGGCTTTGCGACCCAATAAACGTGCCTTGATCACCTTGGTGTTGTTGGCAATCAATAAGTCACCTGGACGCAAGAAATTTTCGATGTCCGTGAAATGCCCATCTTCAATCACGTCCTTCGTAATATGTAAAAGACGCGATGCCGTACGGTTTTCTAACGGGTATTGGGCAATGAGCTCGGGCGGGAGCTCAAAATCAAAATCAGATAAATGTTGTTCTGTCATGGCTTTACAGGCCAGTTATAGCGTTTTGAAGAAAGCCGTGATTTTAAACACTTTAGTGATAGGTGTCTCTCGAGACCGCTCTTTTTTGCATCCGTGTCGCCTCGTTGATTCTTACAACTATCTTAAATAATGAGAATTACTCTCAATTTATTGCTCCAAATCAATACTTGAGCAAATTAGTCGGAATTAAACGCCTTTTCGCTTGCACACCATTTAGCCTTCACCTATAGTGTTCTTAACGCAAGACAACACAGTCACTCAAATCACCAAGGGGTCGGTGAGACTGCCTGACAAAGGATTTCAAGTCAATCCCAAAAAGTGTTAAAAATGCTTCATCTCCAGCATGGTTGTCTTCGAGTCTCCTAAGGCAGAAGAGTTTGACAGGGCTCTTCTGCCTTTTCTTTGTCTGTCGTTCGACTTATTCGCCCGCAAGCATTAAATCAGGCACCAAGATACTGCCGCTTCTGCGCACACCACTATCGAACGTATCGGCACCGACGGCTTCAATCGTCTCCATCATCGTCAAAATATTCGATGCAATCGTAATCCCCTCTACAGGGTACGCAATCTTGCCATTCTCGATCCAAAAGCCGGCAGCACCTCTCGAATAATCCCCCGTCACAGGATTTAAGCCTTGACCAATCAATTCTGTCACGAGTAACCCAGTCCCGAGTCGTTCAAGCATGGCTGATCGTGTATCGCGCTTGGCATCCGTGTCTTCGCTTTGAAGCGTCAAGGTATAAGCGCCACCTAAATTACCAGTCGTTCGCATACCGAGTTTTCTTGCGCTATAGCTTGACAAAAAGAGACCTGTCAAACGTCCTTCTTCTACAATCCAACGTTGCTTTGCAGCACACCCTTCATCATCAAAGACGCCAGAACCCACGCGTCTTGGAATATAGGGATTCTCTTCAATCGAAATCGTTCGAGGCAAAATGCTTTCACCAAGTCGCCCCTCTAAACAACTTGCATGACGATACCAGGCGCGTCCACTTAAAAGTTCTTCCAAAATATCTAAAAGCCCTACAGCGACAGATGCGTCAAAAAGCACACGTGCTCTTTGACTCGTCAGCATCCGAGCACCCAATCGCGCCACACTTCGTTGAGCGGCCTGCCGACCCACATCAGACGGGCTTTCCATATCCTCAATATGACGAGCTTCTGTCCACCACACATCTCTTTGCATACCTGAAGCGTCTTCAGCAATCGGGGCACAATCGAGGGTATGACGCGAATAACGGTAACCCGCACAAAACCCTAACGAATTAGCTAACGTAAATTCACCAGACGACGTCGAAAAATTTGTGCCGTCTGAATTCACGATCCGCTCATCCGTCTGCCAAGCCGCTTCTTCAGCTTCTTGTGCGAGCGCGATTGCCTCATCGACATCGCCTTCAAATGAATGCCAAAGGTCTAGGTCTCTAAAAGTCTCTTGTAGATCTGCTTCATTAGGTAACCCAGTCGCCTCGTCTTCAGCAGAAACACGAGCAATATCTACTGCAGCACGCACAGCAGCGTCTAACGCACGCTCAGATAAATCAGAGGTACTTGCACAGCCCTTACGAGAGCCAACCCAAACCGTGAGAGATAACATGCGCTCTTCGGTATGCTCAACGGCATCCACTTCGTCCATACGTACTGTGACGCTCAACCCCTTATCATGACTCACTTCAGCACTCGCGCTATCAGCACCGAGCGCCTGAGCTCGTTTGACCGTCCATTGTGCTAACGCTTCGGTCGACATCAAGTTTCTTTCAGACATCCTTTCTTTCCTTCGACAATCTGCCTTCTCACGCTCCGTCTGAGGCAGGATCTCGGTATCATAGTGGTTTTAATGACTTTTTTCGCAAGAGCCTTGACATGCGACAGGAACAGATTTACGAAGACGAAGACGACGAAGACGTCTACCGCGGCCCGTCCAAATCACAACTCAAGCGCGAACAGCAAGCGCTTCAGGATCTCGGTCGTGAAATGACCAAACTCGGGGATGATCAATTAAAGCGCGTAGGTCTCCCTGAAGACGTATATGTCGAAATCGTTGAATTCCGCCGTATGCGTAGCTTTGGTGCACAACGTCGACAGTTGCAACTGATCGGCAAGAAAATGCGTGACATGGATGCTGCAGCTGTTCGCGAAGCTATCGACCGCGCGACGGGTGAATCTCGCGCCGCAGTCGCCCTCTTACACCGTTGCGAAACCCTGCGTGATCAGATGATCGCTGGCGACGAAGCGCTTACGAAGTTCATTAACGAACATCCTGAAGCCGATATTCCACGCTTACGTACGCTCGTTCGCGCCGCACGCAAAGAACGTGAATTGCAAAAAGCACCGAAAAGCGCTCGTGAACTCTATCGCTATCTTCATGATTTGCTTGAAGAGCCGCTGAACCTTTTTGCTGAAGACGAAGACGCTGAAGAATAAACGTTGATTTTTTTGAGAAGCACTCCGATGAAACCGCCGCGTAAAACAGACAATGAATTGATTCTTGGTTTGGTCTCGATTTCTGATCGAGCCAGTAAAGGCATCTACGACGACCGTGGCATTCCTGAGCTTGAAGCTTGGTGTCGCAAAACAATTACGACCCCCTTGACCGTCCACCGTCGTTTGATTCCTGACGAACGCTTTGAAATTGAAAAGACTTTACGAGAACTCGTGGATATCATCGGGTGCGATCTCATTTTGACAACGGGTGGCACTGGTCCATCACGTCGTGACGTGACACCAGAAGCCACGCTAGCGGTAGCCACCCGAGAAATGCCGGGCTTTGGTGAGCAAATGCGCGCGATCTCTGGCCACTTCGTACCCACTGCAATTTTGTCTCGTCAGGTTGCTGTGCTTCGCGAAACACCTGACCACGCCGCACTTATTATTAATTTGCCCGGCCAGCCTAAAGCCATTGCTGAAACCCTTGAAGGCCTCAAAGACGAGACTGGTAAATCGATTGTCAACGGTATTTTTGCGGCAGTCCCATACTGTATCGACTTGATTGGCGGTCCTTACATCGAAACCGACGAATCGATCGTCAAGGCCTTCCGTCCCAAGAGTGCGCGTAAGCCTCAGGCCGAAGCACCAAAAGAGACACCAAAGCCTGAAATGCCAACCACACCCAAGATGCCTAGCGTCACTCCCTTTGACCCTAAAGATATCTTGATGATCACACCGCGTCGCGCACAAACGCCGCCAGAAGCGGTGGTCATTTGGCTTCACGGTATGGGGGTTGATAACACAGACTTCGCACCGTTCCCTGACGAGATTCTTGACTTTGGCGGCCCTGTCTGTCGCTTTATGTTGCCTAACGCACCCGTTCGCGAAATCTCCGCGCATCCGAGTTATCCGTTGCGCGCTTGGTACGATGTGCGTTCCGACAAAATCGACGACAACGAGGATCGCCTTGGTATTCGTGAAACGACTGCTAAGATCCATTTGCTGATCAAAGAAGTCGAAAAAGCAGGCATCCCACGCAATCGCATTTTCTTGGGCGGCTTCTCTCAAGGCGCAGCCTCCGCGCTTTATGCTGGCTTACGTGAAGAAGAACCCATTGCAGGGATCATTGCTCTCTCTGGGTATTTACCGCTCGCAGGGAGCCTCTTTGCTGAAATCACTGATGCAGGTCGTCAAACCCCTGTCTTTATGGCACACGGTCTCTTTGACTCCGTGATCTCACCCTTGACAGCACAACGTAGTGCGCAAGTGATTAAAGAGCTCAACTCCGCCTTCCGTTGGTATCCGTTCGACATGGATCACGAAATTTGCCAAGAGGAATTAGCCTCGCTCTCTCAATTTATTCGAGCTCAGCTTTAATCTCATTGACTGCTTATCATCACGTGCTACGCCCAATATAGGCAACTGATAAAAGTGCTAATTAAAACGGCCAAAGTCACATCGATTTTGGCCGTTCTGCTTGGAACTCAATTTTTGATTGCATCCTTAATCAATCGTTTGAGAATGCCAAACTTCATGACTATTCAGCAATTTTTTGATTGACAAAAATTTCATTTTGATAAGCACGTAGCAAATTTTTGTTCGGGCAGTCTAAATATCGACCCTCGCAAAGTTGTCGCATTTTGCTGTTGGTCGCAAAAAATTGTCCCTGTTCAATCGGCATCCTTTCTAAAAAGAGTCCAGACAAAAAGACAATATCGGTTAACTGAGTCAGCGTGTGATGCTCTTCAGTGCGATTGTCAATAAGTGCAAAATGCGTGATGTAATCTGGGCGTTCGAATGACAAGGTATACCCTGGCTTCCACCTTAATGCAGGTTGATGATCCCCAAAACGCACAAAAATCGTTGGTTCCTTTCTTTCTTTGACCCAAAGATCAAAAGCCGACACCGCCTGAGAAGCCTCACTTAATCTCTGGAAATAACTTTCTAAATGGAGGCGCTCTTCATCTGGCACTTTGATATCAACCATTGTTTTGAGCTTAGGAGAAGAGACGTCCTCAACTGGATAAGGTCCATGCTCTTGCATGGTTAATGCATATACCGCAACTGGTCCTTCATATCGTTCAAGCGTTTTCTTGATTAAAGCCAACATATCGGCGGTCTTGATCTTCCACAGATTCTTATTCGGGTTAGTTGGATAACCTAAATCTGCAGGATGCAAGATGTCATCAACACCAAGGTGACGATAAGCCTTACCTGAGTTATAACTCCCTTCAGTAAAAGGAGACAGCACAACCACGGTATATCCTGCCTCTTTTAAGCGCTTAATGACGGAATCCTGGACATGGAAAACCGCTGAATAAAACACACTGCTACTAAAAGGCGCAAAGTCTTCTGAACTTAACCCCGTCAAGGCTGAAAACTCACTCCTCCATGTCGCACCACCGTAAGTGTGAACTCTCAGGAGCCCCTGTATAGTTGCCACAGGAGAGTTAAACATCGTCATTGCGGGCATTGTCGTTTGATCAATCCCTTTATAAAAGAGCGGATTGGTCGTTGACTCCTGTAAGAGCAGAATTAAGTCAGGCTTAGTCTTCGTATCACCGTGAGCAACGGTCACTTCAGGGAACTTTTCATTCGATGCCATTCGCGAAGCTGGGCTCTGATATTTCAGATTGGCTGACATCATTAAATTACCAATGACGTTAGACCCGCCTGGCATACTTTGTAACCAAGCCACCTGCCCTTTTTCGATGGCATACACACTACCCCAAAGACATCCACCCATGATCGGCAAGGTAATCAAGCAACGAGGTAAGCAACGAAGCAACGGGTTTTCGGATTTATACAAGCGATAGCTGACGTAAATAATCAACAAACCCGCTAACAAAGCAATCAGCGCAGGTATCGGATAATGAACAGCCGTATCAAAATTGGCAGGATCCATTAGAATAGTCAAATCCGAAAATAAAAATTTTTCCTTCCAGAAGACGCGCTTTATGGAGTGCAACACCCAAATAAAGGCCACGAGGAAAGATACACTGTAGATACTAAACTTGGGCTTGCCTGATAACAGAAACACTAACGCAACGCCACTCAATACCAGACTAATGCCGCCCAAAACTGTATAGGGCGATGCTCTATAAGAAAAAATCGCTACCCAAAAGATGACGATCAACGCCCAAGTCAAATATCGAGTCATCAAGGCGCGAAAATTGGTAGTCGTACAGTGCATTGTGAAGCAATGAGTATTTCAGGAACTAGATGAAACCAAGCGGCCTCTGAAGTACGAATTGACTGCTCTATAAAATGCCCTATCTCCAATATTTATAGAGAAGGTGAGGTTCATGCGATATATACCGTGAGAAATTTTCAAAGGCACACAAAGACCTAGAAAATTCGAGAATCCAGATTCTTACTAAATAGAGAGCAAGCAATCCGTAAGCTCAGGACGCTTAAAAGCGGCATTTTAGATAACAAAAAAGTCGGCAACCTTCAACAGGTTCCGACTTCTTGATGGTCCCCGGGGAGAGACTCGAACTCTCATGGCTGTTAACCGGCGGATTTTGAATCCGCTGCGTCTACCATTCCGCCACCCGGGGACTGTTTCCCTTACGGAGAAGAGAATTATGCCATACTTTTTGAAGAAAGTGTGAAAATTTTTTGATCAGGGTGCCTTTTTTTTACTTTTTTGATTGTTTCTTCGATCGATTGGCCATTTGTCATCTGCCAATCAGGGCAAATATCAGCTAACGGCACCAAAACAAAGAGGCGTTCATGCATCCGAGGATGTGGCAACGTCAACACTGGGGCATCCGATGTCACCCCTTCATAATCAATTACATCTAAATCTAACGTTCGTGGCGCATTGATCACCCCTTGAGGACGCACGCGCCCATGGGCAAGCTCAATAGTTTGACAAACCTTTAACAAGGCCATTGGCGTTAGCGTCGTTTCCACCAACGCCACGGCATTCACGTAATCGGGTCCAGACGACTCGACAGGACTTGTTGTGTAAAAAGGACTTACGGACTTCACAGCGACGCCGTCACTCCCTTCTAAATCAACAACAGCAGCCTTCAAAGCTTCAACAGGATCACCTAGATTCGCGCCAAGCGCAATGATTGCATTAGGCATCGGGCTGGTGCTCCTGACGGCGGTGACGAGAATAATGATGGCGACAACGATGGCGAGTTGAGCGATATCCTTCTTCATCGCCATCTTTGGGTCCACCCGACTTACGACGATGCGCACGAGCCGCATCACCTGTCTGACGCGCTTCGCGCTGCGCCTCAGCAATCATGGCTGCACGCGTTGCTTCGTCACTCTTTGAGAACGTATCCCACCACGTCACATGTTCAGTGGGTACGTGTCCTAACAAAGAACGCAACAACATAAAGTCATAGGCGGCACGATAACGCGGATGAGACACCAAGGCATAGGCTACTTTACCCGTACGACGTTCAAAGCGAGCTTGTAGCATCCAAAGGTCATGAATGTCAGCCTGATAACGCCGTTGAATATTGAGTTGCTGACATTGCGTCGCTAAGACTTCGACGCACGCTGCGTGCAAAGCTTGCATCCGACGCATGCCTTTTTCTTCGTTGTAAGTCCAACGCTTCACAACCTGAGGCCACAAAAGCGTACCAAACAAGAAGGACGGCGAAATCTTTTTACCAACCGCAATACGCTCATCGGTGCGCTTTAGGGCAAGCATTAAGAATTTTTCACCATCAGGCTCAGAGACGATGACATCTAACATCGGCAAGAGCGCACGATGTAAGCCTTCTTCTCGCAACTTATTCATGCAGGCCACTGCATGACCGCACGTCAAAAGCTTCAAGATCTCGTCAACCAAACGAGCTGCCGGAACATTCTCCAAAAGACGTGCCATCTTAGAGATGGGACTTTCGGTAGCAGGTTCAATTTGAAACCCAAGCTTAGCCGCAATACGCACAGCACGCATCATGCGTACAGGATCCTCACGATAGCGAGTCGCTGGTTCACCAATCATACGTAAGCGCTTGGCCTTTAAATCCTCGTAGCCCTTGTGATAGTCCAAAAGCGTTTGGGTCTGCGGGTCATAGTAAAGAGCATTGACCGTAAAATCTCTTCGCGCTGCATCTTCCCACATTTCACCAAAGACGTTATCGGAGACCACGCGTCCCGTCGCATCTTTACGCTGGCCTGAGCCTTCTAATGCACGGAAGGTGGAACACTCAATAATTTCGCGGCCAAAGATGACATGCACCAATTGAAAGCGACGGCCAATAATCACGGCACGACGTTGGCAACGCTTCACTTGTTCTGGCGTTGCGTTGGTCGCCACGTCAAAATCTTTAGGCGTCACACCTAAGAGCAAATCACGTACAGCGCCACCGACGATATAGGCTTCATACCCACGGCGCTTAAGGGCTTCACAAGTGGCTCGTGCTTCCACAGACACCAAAGCCGGATCGATGCCATGCTCTTCAGGCATAATCACACGGGGTGTTTTAACGATAGCGGAACGGGTTGTAAACATATCTCTCACCCGATTGACAAAACGGTCAAACATCTTGAGCCTTTACCTTTTTGAAAATTTCCATGATTTTCCAACCCTGCCTCAAAGCCTCTTGTCGTAATTGAGGATCAGGATTTACCGCAAATGCTCGTCCGTGTTGCGAGGCATAATGTAAGAGAGGCACGTCATTAATCGAGTCGCTATAAGCCTCTAATACCATAACGCCCTTTTGCTGCTCGTCGAGTTGCTCACGCAAATAAGCTTCTACCAAGATTCGCTTACCTTCCTGATAAGAATGCGCCCCCACCACTCGACCCGTGAATTCTCCCGATTCGTTTTCTTCAGGCAATGCGCCGACAACATGCTGAATACCAAAGAGCGGCGCAATGGCACGCGTCACAAACTGGTGCGTACCCGACGCTAAAACCGGTTCAAAGCCTGCACGACGACGATCTTCAACCAAATCTATCGCCGCTTTCGGAACATAGGGACGAATTTTATGTTCAACAAACGCGTCTCGCCACACTTCTAAATCACGTCGACGACACTGCGCTAATAGTTCCATTTGAAAATCCATGAAGGCATCCACATCAAAGTCACCTCGATGGTAGGCGTCTGCATAGGCTTGAATCTGCGCGTCCATTTTCTCGACATTTAAACCTGCCGCCCTCACAAGCCAACGGCTCCAGCTGTCGCCACTATCCACTGGCAACAAAGTATGGTCTAGGTCGAAAATCGCAAATTTCATATTGATAGTAAGAACGAAAAGAAATCACTCTTCCTCAGGCTTGAGGAGTTCAATCGACAAATTCTGTGTCGCTTCACGAACAAGCGGCAATGTGATCTTACGTTGGCGCATTAGGGCCAAACGGTCAGCTTCATCGAGCACCAAAATCATGCTGCGCATATCTCGCGGCAGATATTGTCCCATCCATTGCAAGGCATCAAGCGGCAACTCTATTCCACGCAAACCTGCACGGCGATCAATTTCGGCGATGCGCTCGTCATCGTTTAAGGGATGAATGGTATAGCAAAGCCCCCAACCTAGGCGACTACGCACCACTTCAGGCAACGGCAATTGAGTGGGCGGCACGCGGCCAGCACAAATCAGATGCATACCAGGCGTACAGCGAACAGCATTTTGCAACGCTAACAACTGTAACGTCCAACCTGGATCCAACTCGTCAACATCATCCACAACATAGATTTTCACGTTCGGATCGAACATCGGAACACGAAATCGTTGATGAGGAACCAAACAACGAAGAAGATGCGTAAGCCCAGATCCCTTTGGCCCATGAAGATAGACGAAAGTTGGACCGCCACCTTCAGCAATTTTACGAAGCGTGCTGACAGCTTCCCCGTTCACGCCGACAACAAAATTCTCAAACGTTGGCGTCTCTTGGTTCTCTAATTGCAACAGGAACTGATCAGTATCTTCACACATAAGTTTTTTTAAAGGAAATCTGAGCGCATGATGCGCACACGTTCAGAACTTAGGAGTTTACCTCGAAATTGCTCAAGTCGTCCTCTTTGATTTCCTCTCAAAACGCACACGACCGCATGAAACCCAAAAAAAGTCTCACTTAAGGGTCAACCCACATGGGTGCTTTGGCTTATACTTTCGCAAACTCTTTTAGGTAACCCGTTCCTAGATATCCCCTGAGTCCCATCAAGGTTTCGTTCGGCATATCTACGAACCCTCTTCACATTGAGATCTTTCCATGAGCCAACTTTCCTACGCGGCCGCCGGTGTTTCCATTGATGCCGGCGATGAACTCGTTGAACGCATCAAACCCTTTGCTAAGCGCACCATGATTCCTGGCGTGCTCGGCTCCATTGGTGGTTTTGGCGCGCTCTTTGAAGTCAGCAAGGAATACAAGAATCCCGTTCTCGTGACTGGCACGGACGGCGTGGGTACCAAACTCATGCTCGCCTTCAAGCTTGGTCGCCATGACACGGTGGGTCAGGACCTTGTGGCCATGAGCGTGAACGACATTCTTGTTCAGGGTGCTCGTAGCCTTTTCTTCCTCGACTACTATGCTTGCGGCAAACTTGACGTTGATATCGCTGGTCGCGTTGTCGCTGGCGTTGCCAAGGGCTGCGAACTTGCTGGTTGCGCCCTTATCGGCGGTGAAACGGCTGAAATGCCGGGTATGTACCCTGAAGGCGAATATGACCTCGCTGGTTTTGCTGTCGGTGTGGTTGAAAAGGATCAGCTCATCGACGGTCGTACGATCCAGCCGGGCGACACGATCCTCGGTCTCGCTTCTAGCGGTCCTCACTCCAACGGCTTCTCCTTGATCCGTAAAGTCGTGGAAGTCGCTGGCGCTGATTGGAACATGCCGTTCGACGGCGCTACGCTCGCTGATCGCGCGATGGAACCGACCCGCATCTACGTGAAGCAGGTTCTCGAAGTTATGAAGTCCGTGAAGATCAAGGGCATGGCTCACATCACGGGCGGCGGCCTCGTTGAAAATGTGCCTCGCGTTCTTCCGGAAGGTGTTCAGGCCGTGATCGACGGCAAGTCTTGGACGCGTCCGGCGATCTTCGATTGGCTCCAGGAAAAGGGCAACATCGATAGCCACGAAATGCACCGTGTTTTCAATAACGGTATTGGTCTCGTTGTGATCGTTGCCCCGGAAGAAGCAGAAAAAACTCGCGCCGCTTTCGAAGCTCAGGGCGAAAAGGTCTTCACGATCGGTACCGTGACCGAACTTCCCGAAGGCGAAGCCCAGTGCGTCGTTCGCTAATCACTTGGCGTCAATCAGCTTAGCGGCTCATTGACATTGACCAAAAAAGGCATCAACTCGAACACCTCGACAGTTGATGCTTTTTTTGTTTTCGTATTTTCGTTGACCTTTGTCGACTTAAGGAGCAACCACCTGATTCATCATCGCTACCATGGCTTCCAGGGTCCCTTCCTTTAAAGGATCCAATAAAGTCACATCAGGCATGCTACGCATCCACGTTATTTGGCGTTTGGCTAACTGACGCGTCGCAGCCACACCCGCTAAATGAAAACCTGCCCAATCTGTGCGTCCTTCCAAAAAGTCAACCGCTTGACGGTAACCGACCGCACGCATCGCAGGACTCTCTGGATCGAAATCCTCGCGTTGCATCAGCTGACGCATTTCATCTAAAAAGCCATCAGCCAACATCAGATCAAAACGCTCTTCAATGCGTTGATGAAGCGCTTTTCGGTCTTGGGGCAACAAGCCTACCGTTAGGGTTTCAAAGGGTGGCGCTTTACTCGCCTCGGCATGGAAAGCGGATAGCGGTCGACATGTCATTCGATAGACTTCTAACGCACGACCGATACGTTGACTGTCATTAGGTGACAGTCTTGCAGCTGTTTGAGGATCGACTTCAGCAAGTTTGGCGTGCATGGCAGGCCACCCTAAGGTTTCTGCCTCACTTGCGACTGCCATTCGCACCTCAGGCGAAGTCGAAGGCATCTCGTTAATACCATCACGAAGCGCTTTGGCATAAAGCATCGTACCCCCAACAATCAAGGGATAGCGACCTCGTGCTCGAATCTCCTTTACTAGGCGTACAGCATCATCTAAAAAGTTCGCTGCACTATAACTTTCACCAATATTGCGAATATCGATCAAATGGTGGCGACAGACTGCGCGCTCTTCGAGCGTTGGCTTAGCTGTCCCGATATCCATGCCACGATAGACCAAGGCCGAATCCATTGAAATAATTTCGACAGGAAAGCGCTTGGCTAATTCCAGCGACAGGGCAGATTTCCCTGAAGCGGTCGGTCCAAGAATCACCAATGCCAAAGGCTTACTCATTGTCATCATTTTCCACGCATAAAGAGTTTGTCGAGATCCGTCAAGGTCATTTGATGCCAGGTCGGACGACCGTGATTACATTGATCTACGCGTTCTGTTTCTTCCATATCGCGTAAAAGTCGATCCATTTCTTGCATCGTTAACTGTCGATGCGCACGCACAGACCCATGGCACGCCACCGTAGCTAACAAACGATTACGCATTTCTTCAATCACAGCGCTTTCGCCATAATTTTGCAAATCTTCAAGCAAACACTTGACCATTGATTCAACCGTTTGTGTCGGCATATCCTTACACAACATCGGGAGCGCGCGCACGGCAATCGCACCATCACCCGCGCCCGTCAGTTCTAGCCCAAGCCCCTCAAGGAGGGAACGATACTCTTCAAAGATCGCAAACTGGACGTGACTCACTCTAAAGACCTGCGGAATCAAAACCTGTTGCACAGCAATACGTTGCTGATCCATCTGACGCTTGAGGCGCTCATAGGTGATGCGTTCAGCGGCGGCATGCATATCCACCACCACAAGGCCTTTATCATTTTCAGCCAAAATATAAATCCCACCAATTTGTGCAATGGCGCGACCTAACGTGCCTGGCGGCAATGTCGGCACCTTGTCTTTCGGTGCTTCAAGTGGAGCCGCCACAGGGGTTTGCGTTACTCGAGAGACCACTTCACGTTGCGGCTCACCGCGTAAAGAAGAAGATGTTGGCAATGCCGACGGCACGACCTCATCTAAGGCATCCAGTGGCTCATAGGGGATAGGGTCGGTCTGTTGTATTGATGTCACACTGACCGCATCGCGCACAAACGAGCCACCCTGCAAATCTAAAGTGGCCGTCTTCGGGACGATCTCTTTAGGCTTCGAGAGAGGAACCGTTAACGTCAAACACTCAGTCCCAAAATTCGAGCCCTTAGGTTGGATCGACACCTGACTTATCTGACCGTCTTGAGAGACGGGGGCTTGACCCCGCGCCGCGGCATTTGAAGTCTCATGATTAGCCCCAAAGAGTCGCATTGCAGCACTCACATTGGGACGTTCTGGCATCGGCGACGAACTTTCGTGTCTCGGGATAGGAATCGACACGGGCGACTGTTGGCCGCTTGGCAAACGCTCTGTTGACTCAAGCCTAGCAGTTTCAGTCATCAAAGAGGCCGCAGGAGGCGCAAGGGCCGCCTTGACCGCTCGACTCACAAACTGATGAATTCGGCTTGGCTCTCTAAAACGCACTTCTAACTTTGCAGGATGCACATTGACATCCACTGCCGTTGGATCAAGGGTGAGATAAAGACAATAGACAGGCTGACTTTGGCCATGCAACACGTCTTGATAGGCAGCCTTCACTGCGTGTGTCAACACCTTATCACGGACATAACGACCGTTCACAAAGAAATACTGACCATCAGCACGACTTCTCGCAATCGCTGGGATCCCCACAAGCCCACGAAGCATCATACCGCCTTCGTCAGCAGACACTTCACGATGATTGCCTTTAAAGGCTTTAGGCATCAAAGCTTCGATACGTTCAGCGACATTAATAACTCCGTCAAGCTTCATCAAAGCGCGACCATTGGCCACCATCGAAAAACCGATATCAGGATTTGCGAGTGCCAAACGTTCTAAATATTCCAGGACGTGTGCTGTCTCGGTCGCTTCAGACTTCATAAACTTACGGCGTGCCGGCGTTTTATAAAACAAATCTTGCACTTCAACGCGCGTGCCAACAACACCTGCCGCAGGATGGACTTCACCGTCGGTAATCTGCCAGGCGTGATCAGCATCTGGCGTACGACTACGGATACTCAACTCTGCCACCGCATCAATCGACGCGAGTGCTTCACCACGGAACCCTAAGCTCTCAACATTTTCAAGTTCGAGCAAATTGCGAATTTTGCTCGTTGCATGACGCTTCAAGGCTAGCGGCAACTCTTCCTTCGGAATACCGCCACCATTATCCGTGACTACAATACGCTTTAAGCCACCGCCATCGAGCTTGACTTCAATCTCAGTCGTACCCGCATCAATGGCATTTTCGACAAGCTCCTTCACCACAGATGCAGGTCGTTCAATCACTTCACCTGCGGCAATCTGGCTAATGAGCTGACTCGGTAATTCTGCAATGCTGCGTTTTGGGGCCAGCGTCCGTGGCTTGAGTCTATCCATCATTTTCAATCGTTCAAAAATCTTTAACAAAGACACACCCTCCAAAGGGTGCAGTATTCAGTATGATAGTGGGCAAGTATTCATTTGTGCGTAATCTTAGAGGTTTCTTCAAAAACCACCTTCTAAGAGCGACACATTTGCAAAAAAAATAATAAAGGACATTTCCGATGGATATCCTCGATCTGATCGTTGAACTTTTTACGAACGCTGATCATTTTCTTGTTGCATTAGCAACTGACTACGGGACACTTATTTACGTCGCGATGTTCCTGATCTTCTTTTTAGAAACAGGCTTCGTGTTTATGTCATTCTTGCCTGGCGACTCACTGCTTTTTGTGGCAGGCACGGTCGCTGCCTCAGGCACAGCGAGTCCATGGCTCATCATGCTTGCCGTGATCGCAGGGGCGATTGTCGGTAACACCGTGGGCTATAAACAAGGGCGTTGGCTAGGGAACCGCATCTATAGTGGCAACATTTCTTGGATTAACGAAAATAAACTACGCCATGCCCATGACTTCTATATGAAGCACGGTGGTAAGACCATTATGTTGGCTCGCTTTATCCCTATCGTTCGCGCCTTTGCGCCGTTGATTGCGGGCGCAGCCAAAATGAACGGTCTTCGCTTTGAGCTTTTTAGTAGTGTGGGCGCCATCGTATGGGCAATGTCAATCGTGGGGGCTGGGTACCTCTTTGGCAACATTCCTTTCATCAAGAATAACCTCTCGATGATTCTCCTCTTAGGGATTATTGCTGCTATTTGTGGTCCCCTCTTAGTTGGCGCAGTTTGGCAATTCGTTCAAAAGCGTCGAGAAGCCAACGAAAGCCAACAGTCAGAAAAATAACCGTTCCAAGGTCGAGTTTAGACTCACTAACTCGACCTTTTTATTGCCCAAATAATAAAGGCGCTACGCGATCCTTCTCAGACAAAATTGGCTCGTCAATACCCCAATCAATCTTCAAAATCGGATCATTCCAACGGCAACTTGCTTCAGCCATCGGGCACCATGCTACATCGACCTTATAGAGCACCAAGGTGTCATCTTCTGTGGTCACATAGCCATGCGCATAGCCCGCAGGGATTAATAGCATTTCTCCCCCTTTCGACGTCAAAGGCACCGCTTCCCACTGACCAAACGTAGAACTTGTCGGCGTGACATCCGCGACAACATCCAACAAAGCGCCCTTTAAGCATCGGATTAACTTCGTCTGCGCATGAGGTTCTCTCTGCCAATGTAAACCCCTGAGCGTTCCCCGATGGTGGTTATGCACTAAGTTATCCTGCATAAAGTCGACATCAATCCCCACTTGCTGCCAATCTTCACGCTGCCAACTCTGCGTAAACCAACCGCGTGCATCATCAAAGAAACGGCTTTTGACGAGCCTGACACCAGGCAACGTCAATTTCTCCACGCTTAGCCCAATCGCCTTTGAAGGGCTCTCACTCATGGCACATCCTTACATCCAACCCATCACGCCAAAATATGGGCGGCCACGTCCATCACGCAACCGCCCATCATGCCATTCTCACATCAAGAGATTAGTTTGCTGCACGTTCTTCAAGAATCGCGATAGCAGGCAACTTCTTCCCTTCAAGGAATTCAAGGAAGGCACCCCCGCCCGTCGAGATATAAGAAACACGATCCGCAATACCGAACTGCGTCACAGCAGAAACCGTATCGCCACCGCCAGCAATCGAGAAAGCCCCCTTGTCAGTCGCTTCAGCAATAGCTTCAGCCATCACACGCGTACCTTCAGCATAGGGAGCCATTTCGAAAACGCCAACTGGACCATTCCAAACAATCGTCCCCGCGCTCTTGAGAATATCAGCCAACATCGCGGCCGTCTTCGGACCTACGTCCAAAATCATTTCGTCGTCAGCCACATCGTCTACATCAGCGACGCGGTGTTCAGCGTCAGCCGAGAAAGCCTTCGCAACGACAACGTCAACAGGCATCGGCAGGCTAGCACCCTTCGAAGCCAACACGTCGAGCACCTTACGGCATTCGTCCACCAATTCCGGTTCGGCCAAAGACTTACCGATCGGCTTACCAGCAGCGAGCAAGAACGTATTCAAAATGCCACCACCCACAATCAGGCGATCGACCTTTTGAGCCAAGTTAGACAGAATCGTCAGCTTCGTCGACACCTTAGAGCCACCAACGATCGCAGCGAGCGGATGACGAGCCTGTTCCACAGACTTCGTCAAAGCGTCGATTTCAGCAGCCATCAAGGGGCCAGCACAAGCCACCGTTGCATAACGAGCCACGCCAACGGTCGAAGCCTGAGCGCGGTGAGCCGTACCGAACGCGTCATTCACATAAACGTCGCAAAGCTTGGCGTACTGCTGAGAGAGTTCATCGTTACACTTCTTTTCGCCCACATTGCAACGGCAGTTTTCGAGCATCACGACCTGACCAGGTTTCACATCAACGCCCTGAAGCCAATCAGCCACCAACGGCATATCACAACCTAGCAACTCGCCCATACGACGAGCAACACCCACCAAACTATCGGTCGGCGTCACCGTACCTTCAGTCGGACGCCCCAAGTGGCTCATCACCATCACAGCGGCACCTGCATCAAGGGCCGTACGAATGGCTGGTACGCTTGCGACGAGACGCGTTTCATTGGTGATATGACCGTTTTCATCATGCGGTGCATTGAGGTCGCTACGAATCAAAACACACTTACCAGCGAGCAGACCGTCCTTGGCAAGCTTTTCGAGGGTCAGAACATGCATGGATCTCTCCTAAGAGTTGCGTGAAAATCTGCCTCTTCACGCCAAAAAGAAAGGACAAAAGCCACGCCGCGAACCAGTGTTCACAGCATGGCTTTTTGAGTTCATAGGCTAAACAATTACTTAGCGGCCATCATTGCGCAAGCCGTATCGAGCATACGGTTGGAGAAGCCCCATTCGTTATCATACCAAGCCGTCACCTTAACAAGACGTTCGCCAGACACCTTCGTCAACGTCGCATCAAAAATCGAGCTGTGGTCGTCATGGTTGAAGTCGGTCGAGACGAGCAACTGGTCGTTGTAACCCAAAATACCAGCGAGGTCTTCAGACTGAGCTGCTTCCTTCATGAGAGCGTTGATTTCTTCAACCGTTGTATCGCGCTTAGCGATGAAGGTGAGGTCAACGAAGCTCACGTTGATCGTCGGCACGCGAACAGCAAAGCCGTCGAGCTTACCATTCAATTCAGGGAGCACCAAACCCACAGCCTTCGCAGCCCCAGTCTTCGTCGGAATCATGGACTGCGTAGCAGAGCGAGCACGACGCATATCCTTGTGGTAAACGTCGGTGAGAACCTGATCATTCGTATAGGCATGCACCGTGGTCATCAAACCGCGTTCGATACCCACCGTTCGATGAAGTGCCTTCACAACCGGCGCCAAGCAGTTGGTCGTGCAAGAAGCGTTGGAGACCACGAGGTCTTCATCCTTCAAGACGTCCTGGTTCACTCCATAAACCACCGTGGCGTCAGCCGTCTTCCCTGGGGCAGAGAGCAACACCTTGCGAGCGCCCTGTTCGATATGAACCATGCTCTTTTCCTTGGAGTTGAAGGCCCCCGTACATTCGAGCACCACGTCCACATTGAGTTCACCCCATGGTATTTCCTTTGGATCACGGGTCGCAAAGACGCGAATACGGTCACCGTTCACGATCAACGTATCCGTGCCTTCAACCTGAACGTCTGCATTGAAGCGACCATGGCAAGAGTCATACTTTAAGAGGTGAGCATGAATGGCGAGATCGCCAGGCGCATTGATCGCCACGATTTCGAGGTCATGCTTCTTACCGTTTTCATAATGAGCACGGAGAACGTTACGACCGATACGGCCAAAACCCGTAATGGCAACACGAATTGTCATTTCAAATCCTTCAGTTTGTAATTACTTAAGAAGTTGCTCAGCCTTGGCAACCACATTGTCAACCGTAAAGCCGAAACGTTCCCAAAGAACGCCGGCCGGCGCGCTTTCGCCGAACGTATCAATGCCAAGGACATCACCCTTGCCAGAAAAATACTTGTACCAGAGATCTGTCTTCGCGGCTTCAATCGCGAGGACAGGCACACCAGCTGGCAACACTTCACGACGATAAGCTTCGTCCTGTTCGTCAAAGACGTTCGTGCAAGGCATCGAAACCACACGAACCTGAACATTACGAGCCGTCAATTCTGCACGTGCCTTCATCGCGAGACCCACTTCGGAGCCAGTCGCCAAAAGGATCACTTGCGCTTCGCCAGCACCAGCCGGGGCTTCAGCCGCAACATAGCCGCCACGAGCGATGGCATCAGCGTCGACTTCATCACGATCCAAGAAAGGCACATTCTGGCGTGTAAAGACTAAGCAAGAAGGCCCATCACGACGTTCAATCGCGCTAGCCCATGCCACGATCGTTTCAATCGTATCGGCTGGACGCCACACGTGATTACCTGGGATCAAGCGAAGGCTCGGCACATGTTCAACCGACTGGTGCGTCGGACCGTCTTCACCCAGACCGATCGAGTCATGCGTAAAGACATTGATCACACGCTGCTTCATCAGGGCAGACATGCGAAGTGCGTTACGAGAATAGTCAGAGAACGTCAAGAAGGTTGCAGCGTACGGGATAAAGCCACCATAGAGCGCCATACCGTTCATGATGGCCGACATACCGAATTCACGCACACCATAACTAATATGGCGAGCCATAAAGTCACCCGTATTGAGAGACTTCACACCTGTCCAATTGGTGAGGTTAGAACCCGTTAAGTCAGCCGAACCACCCAAAAGTTCAGGCAACTTCGGTGCAAGGGCATTCAAAGCCTTCTGGCTAGCCTTACGGGTCGCGATCGTTTCAGCCGCTTCTTCAGCCGCGCAGAGCGCATCCATCACCGTATCGCTCCAGTCTGCAGGCAAGTCGCCGGCCAAGCGACGCTTCAATTCAGCGGCCAATTCTGGATACTGAGCTTCATAGCCCTGGTACATCGTCTGCCATTCGCCTTCAATGCGAACGCCTTCAGCACGATGATCCCAAGCGTCATAGACTTCTTGCGGCACTTCAAATGGGGCATACGGCCAACCAATGGTGGCACGCGTCGCAGCGATTTCTTCATCACCCAGAGCTTCACCATGAACCTTAGCCGTACCCTGACGGTTCGGAGAACCCTTACCGATCGTCGTACGAGCAATGATCAAGGTCGGCTTATCTTCAGAACGCTTAGCTTCTGCAATGGCTACGTCCATGGCATCGATATCATGGCCATCGACTGGACCAATCACATGCCAACCATAGGCTTCAAAACGGCCACGCGTATCGTCAGCAAACCAACCCTTGACGTCACCGTCAATCGAAATGCCGTTGTCGTCATAGATAGCGATAAGCTTATTGAGCTTCCAAACACCCGCTAACGAACAAACTTCGTGGCTAATACCTTCCATCAAACAACCATCACCCAAGAAAACATAGGTGTGGTTATCAATCACCGGGAAACCTTCACGGTTAAATTCTTCAGCCAACATCTTTTCAGCGAGGGCCATGCCCACACCGTTGGCAATCCCTTGACCGAGCGGGCCCGTCGTGGTTTCGACACCCGGGGTCACGTCCACTTCAGGATGGCCCGGCGTCTTGCTGTGCAACTGACGGAAGGCCTTGAGGTCATCCATGGAGAGATCGAAACCGGTCAGATGAAGAAGCGAATACTGCAACATCGAACCATGGCCATTAGAAAGGATGAAGCGATCGCGACCGAGCCACTTCGGATTCACAGGATTGAAACGAAGGTGACGCGACCACAGGGCCGTGGCGATATCGGCCATGCCCATCGGCATGCCCGGGTGACCGGACTTGGCTTTCTGGACGGCATCCATGCTGAGCGCACGAATGGCATTGGCCATCATCTGTGCAGAGGCTTGAGAGGTCATAATCTTTATTGAGGCTGATTGAGAAAAACCTGAAGAGAAATACTCAGTGGCAACGAAGTCAACACTTTGTCCACTGACTTAATCTATTATTTTAGCAACAATCTCTAGGAATACCTACTAATATCTAGAACCCTCGTCGTTGAGCGCTTTTTTGTGTTTCTCATATGGAGTTTTTCATGGCCGCCCCACGCTTTTACGTTTCTCTTTCTGCGACTGCACTCAATGAGGCCATGTCTCAAGGTCATGAAGTTATGTTGCCCGCCAAAGCCGCCCATCATGCTGGACGCGCTTTACGCCTTCGAACGGGCGAAGAAGTCGTACTTTATGTTGGTACAGGACCTCAATGGCGCGGTACGATTCGCTTTGATCACAAAGGGGCTTTTGTCACTCTGCAAACGGTGGAAAATCCAAAAAACGAAACACCGATTCGTATGACGCTCGTGCAGGCGCTCGTCTCCCCTGATAAGCTCGATTGGATTATTGAAAAAGCAGTCGAAACGGGCGTGACCGAGATCGTCCTAACACCTGCCGCACGCTGCGTGACGCGTTTAAGTGGCGATCGACTCGAAAAGCGTCTTCAAAAGTTGCGAGATATTGCCATTTCTGCCACCGAACAATGTGGTCGCAATGTGGTACCTGACATTCGAGGAGTGACTTCTTTTACTGAAGCCATGACCACCACACAAGGTGACCGCCGTTTGCTACTAGCACCAGGCGCAACCGCTGGCACAAAAATCACAGGTAAAGAACAATCTGTTGTCTTTGCCGTGGGTCCCGAAGGCGGATTCTCACCTGAAGAAATTGCGTTAGCCCAAGAAACGGGTTGGGAACCTATTCTCTTAGGACCTCGCGTCTTAAGAACCGAAACCGCAGGCTTGGCTGCTGCGGTTTGGTTAAATACGTTGTCTGGCGACTACGCTGGTTTTTAAGCGTCGCTTGATCAAGATCAAGCGCATGGCATACCTAAGGTATGCGCATGAGTACGCACCACGGCCTTTTCTGACAACTTCACCCAACGGGTAAACGTCATCTGTTGCACACCAACAGCAGGCGCTTCTAGCGACCTTTTACCAGCACGATGTAACTTCACAGCTTTATCGGATTGACCTTCAGCGGCCACACTGAGTAACCCGTGCTCACGCAGAACGCGGGCACCGTAACCACGATCATTCGGCAAATTCGCTGCACCGCTATACCACTTCAACGCACGTTGAATACTGCCCGTACGACGAATGAGGTACGCAAGAATGTCGGTACCTACCACCATATTGGCATAAGGGTCAAAGGCAGCTTCAGGACCACCGAACGGCTCAAACTTTTCAGCGTGAACGCTCGTCATCACCTGCATCAAACCTTCAGCCCCCACCTTAGAGCGAGCCTGCGGCTTAAAGCTTGACTCAGTACCAATAACCGCCAAAATCAATAACGGATCCAAATTACGAGATTCACCAATTTCAACCGCCCAGTCCGTCACCTGACGTGCTTCACGCATCGGAATATGGAAAGTACGGCTCACGTACACAGCAACCTCATGTCGGGCGCTACCGTGCGCAACTTTTGCTTCTAATTTAGGTGTGAGATCAACCACTTGATCAGACGCCACGCTTTGTGGCACTGAAACGTCTGCCATTGAAACCGTCGTCTGGGATTCTGAGGCCTTAGGTGGCATCAAGGTCGGTTCGACAACCTTGAGCATTTCTGTAGCGACCACAGCAGGAACTGTGTCAGGAGTAGACGGGATGGGATTAGCCAAATACGCCAAAGTTCCCACAGTTGCCGAAATCAAGAGCGCTGGAACAACTGGTGAAAGTAAAAGCGAACGGCGACGTTGAGTTGAAATCATAACTAGATTGGGCAGATGCGACGTTAAGTCCCTAAAACGGGGTTAACGGGAGCGGTATACACTCCGGTTCCTAGGGTTAACCAGGACCTCAAAACCTCTTTTGAATTAAACAGGAGGCCGATCCTAACAAAAAAACTTCTTTCAGTTCAAGTGATTTTGGCTTCAGTATGCAACGAAAACACAAAAAAATGCGTTTTGAGATGCTTTTTTTCGACTTTTGGCAATGTTTGTCGAAGAGATTACAATTAAAAGACTCGTTCGAACAACAGTTTTATCATGCGGAGGCAGAGATGAAACGCAGACCTATTCACCGTGGCGGCATCTTGTCCGCTGGGTATTCTTCTCGAGAGCGTTACCTCGACGTGGAATTCGATACTCATCGTTTAGTCCGCGTCGAAAACGTGGGCGCAGAAGTGGCTGATCGCTTCTTAAATTCGGGGGCACCTGGGAGCTACTGGCGCGACGTAATTGAAGAGAATTACACCATTCGAGAAATCTCCGCAAAAGAAACCGACATAGCCCCCCTGAAAGCCAGCAAGAGTATGGATGAGCTCAAACGGCTTTTTGGCGAACTCTAAATACACCAACGGCGCTCACTTGAGCGCCGCTTGTGTTTTTATCAGAAGCCTTATCCACCAAAGAAGAGCGTGGCAAGCCCCAAGAAAATCAAGAACCCCCCCGAGTCTGTCGTAAAGGTCAGAAGCACCGACCCACCCATCGCCGGATCGCGATCAAAATATCGCAGGATCAACGGTACGGCCAACCCAACAACAGCCCCTTGAATGATGTTGAGTAACATCGCAAGGAACATCACAAAGCCCAACATCATACCTTCTGGCGAATTCCAATAGAGTGCCCAAGCGCAAAGACCCGCAATCGCACCCCACAAAATGCCATTAATGATCGAAACTAAGACTTCCTTTTTAATGAGATCGGCTTTATTGGCTTCAGTCACCTGCCCCATCGCCAAGGAACGCACCAATAGCGTCAAGGTTTGGTTACCAGAGTTACCGGCCATCCCAGCCACAATCGGCATCAAAGCAGCCAATGCCACCACACGTTCAATCGTGCCGTCAAAGGCAGAAATCACACGCGATGCAAAGAAAGCGGTGCACAAATTCACACCCAACCAAAGCCAACGACTCTTAGCGGTTTCCCATACGCTTGCGAAGATGTCCTGTTCATCATCAAGACCCACCGCCGCAAACGCATCTTCTTCACTTTCTTCACGGATGACGTCAACGATTTCGTTCACCGTCAATCGACCGACAAGACGCCCCGCTTCGTCCACCACGGGTGCACTCACCAAGTCATAGCGTTCGAAGGCTTGAGCCGCATCACTAGAATCTTCAAGCGGATTCAGCGTCAGCATGTCGGTGTGCATCAGATCCTTGACGGGAACCGCGGGATCCGTGGTCAGCAATTGCGCCAAAGAGAGCGTTCCCTTGAGATGCCCCAAACGATCCACCACAAACACCTGGTCAGTGTGGTCAGGCAATGTATCAAAGCGACGCAAATAACGAAGCACCAATTCGATCGTCGTTTCTTCACGAATTGAAACGATCTCGAAGTCCATGCGCGCACCCACGCTGTCTTCGGGGTAAGACATGGCCGCGCGCAACTGCGCACGTTCTTCATGAGAAAGCCCTTCTTGAACCTGCGCCATCACATCTGGCGGCAAGTCATCCACCAAGTCAGCGATCTCGTCCGTGTCGAGGGTTTCGACAGCATCGACGAGTTCGTCGCGATCCATGGCGTCAATCAAGGTCTCACGAACGCCATCATTCACTTCAACGAGAATGTCACCGTCGGATTCACTCTTAACGAGGTTCCAAACAGCTAGACGCTCGTCCAGCGGCAAGGCTTCCAAGATCCACGCTACGTCAGCAGGATGCAGGGGTTCTAGTAAACGGCGTAACTCAGAAGCAGCTTCATCACTAATGGGCAACGCATCTTCATCGGTTTTCTCAAGCTTATCTCGACGATGCTTATCTTGGTCATCCTCAAGAATCTGTTGGACCCATTCCAACGCTCGAGAAGCTTCGTCAGAGTCACGTACTAGGTGACCCTGACCGTCATGCAGTTCGTCAAGTTCTTTCAGACTATGCGGCATAATCGTCTCCGATCACCTAATCTCGAATCCCGAATGGGTAGGATTCATAACCCGTTTTTCAGTACGTGCGAGACTACCACGAGAAGCGTCTCGATGGGAAGCAAAGCTTCAATTTTTACCGCTTCCCATCCTTATTTCATGAAAAAAAGTGATTAACTCGCGTTTGTCGTCGACTCAGGCGCATCGTTTTCTGCCTCAGTCGCTTCATCCATCACTTCTTCGACAGTATCCACGTCGTCAAGATCCTCTACCACTTCATCGGTTTCTTCTAAAACACGAATCAGTCTAGAATCCATCACGAGGTCAACCAGGTCACACCCCATGATCTGAAGTCGAACCTTACGACCGCGCTCGAGGTCTTCAGGTAAACCAGGCACACGTTGCATAAAGGGCAAGCGGTCAATACGCACCAAATCACCCTTCACGACGATCGCTTCAATTTCTTTGAGCCCCTCTTGGAGAATCCAACGAAGCGACCAATAGCGCTCCATGCGCGTCTGGAAGTCACCATAGAGCGAATAGAGATTATCGAACTGGCTCACGATCGTAAAGAGATCCACGTCATTACCCATATAGGCAGGCGCTTCACCCAACACAGCCGTGATCATTTGGCGCTGGTTAACTAAGTCGACATAACGACGCAACGGAGACGTGCTCCACGCGTAGCGCAACACGCCAAGACCATCATGAGGCCCCGGGCTCGTACTCATGCGCACGCGACCCATGCGTTGCGAGCGATAAATCCCAGCCGTGCCATGCTCTTCTAACCAAAGCCCCCAAGTGCTATTGGCAAAGATCATGAGTTCTGCCACGACCAAATCCAAAGGCGCACCGCGTCGACGACCCTTCACGTGAATAATGGCTTCTTCACCTTCGCCTTCGAGAGCGAAGAACCAATCCACACGACCGACGGGTTCAGGTCGACCGCGTACCTCTTCACGATCCTTTTGGAGTTTCTTTGCGAAATGCCAAAGCCAGCAAATTTCGTTGGCAAACTCAATCTCTAAAGTCCCCGACTGAATCGCTTCTTCTGTGACGCTCGCATCAATCTTGTCGTAACGAAGATTGCGCTTGACGACCACGCGTTCGATACGCGTTTCAGTTTTTTCGATCCCTAGTGTCTCATCGTCCACCGTCACATAAAGCGATAAGCAAGGCACGGGGCGGCCTTCGTCTAACGAGAAAGCTTTGACCCACGCATCTGGCAACATCGTGGTTTTAAGACCAGGCGCATAGACTGTACTCATACGAGCACGGGCCACCTTATCTAACGGATCGTCACGCAAAATGCCCAAGGCTGGCGCCGCAATATGGATCCCAATACGCGTACGACCGTCACCTAAATGCACCACGCTCGTTGCGTCGTCGACTTCCGTCGTATCAGAATCGTCAATCGAGAAAGCTTCAACACCAGCCAACGGGTATTGCGACCAATCCTGCTCGGTAGGTAGGGGCAAATCTGATGGAAAACCACGTCCCTGCGGAAAGTTCGTAGCATAAAAACTATCGACATGCCAACGCCAAGGCGATGGGATCGCACCTAACTGCAACAATAAGCGAAGCGGAGTCTGGCGCGTTTCTGCGGCCGCATCATTCAGAGCCTTCCATTCGATCCCATTTTTGTCTGGACGAATGAGTAAGGTCATGGCTTGTTGGCGAATCACATCTGGCAAACGACCTTCAACCATATCAGCCACCCAGACCTTACGTTGCTCTTCAAGGCGACGCTTCTTTTCGAGAGCTTCCAATGCCTTTTGCAGAATATCTTCAGGCGCACGGCGATAGTTACCACGCCCCTTACGATAGAAGTACACAGGATTACCATGTAAAGCCCACAAAAGCGCAGCCTTTTCGATCGGGCCCTCATCGCCACCCCAGTATTCTTTCGCTAAATCGACATAAGTAAATTCAGTGTCTGGTGCGACTTCCCATAAGAACCCAGGATCCAATTCAGGCACCATCGCCTGCGCGCGGGTCACTAAGTCAGCAGGACTCGGTTGTTCGAACGTAAAAAAGGAATGAGACACCTTAATCTTCGTGCGACGTCCCGTAGGCAGTTGAACCTGATATGCGTTACCGACCTGACTGAGAATACTCCCAGCCTTAAAGGAACCGTCTTCTTCGAAAAAGAGATGCATGACTGTTTTCGCTTTACCTCTGCGTTAACGCGCAGAGAAATGTGTTGAGGGAAGTGTCTCTATTGTGCCAAAAAGACACTTCGTCGTGTCTAAAGCCTTACGCGCGCTCGCTAACAAAGTCGAGGATTCGTGGAATCAAGCTTTCAAACTGTGAGATGCGATGATCTTCGCCTGGCAAAATCACTTGTCGGCACGACGCATAAGCTTTGGCACCGGCTTGCCATTCCAATACTTCATCCGCCGTTCCAAAGACAGCGAGTGTGCGTTGAGCATCAACATCTAAGGGCGAAACGTCATCCGCGAGTGCTCGAAGATCATCCACAAATGAGGGGCGTACCTCCACCGTACGATCCGTACCATAAATCGTTTGTATACCAGTATATGACCTAACAAAGGTCCAAGGATTAAAACATGGATTCAGTAGCACAGCACATAGACCAAACTTTGTGGCCACGCGGGCTGCATAAAATCCCCCGAGGCTCGACCCTACCACCACTAAAGGATCTTTTGACGTCGCTTGATGCGTGCTCACAAGACGGTCAAGCAAACGATCGACATCAAAAGGTGCCAAATTAAGGTCTGGCGCAAGCACCTCAAACCCTTCACCGACACCCTGACACAACTGCGTGACTTTGGTTGAGAGAGGTGAAGATAAAAAACCGTGCAAATAAAGAATCTTAATCATGCCGGTTACTCCGACCGCTGTGCGAGTCTTGAGAGTAGTTTGCCATGGATCCCTCCAAAGGCACCATTACTCATACAAAGCACCACATCACCTGTCTGAGCGTCTTTGCCCACTTTTTCAATCAAAGCGTCAAGATCATGCGTGCAATAGACTTGAGATCCCATGACCTGCAAAACTTCAGCCGGCTCCCAAGCCACGCCTTTACCCGCAAAACAATAGACCGCATCAGCTTCTTTGAGTGCCTCAGCCAATCGATCCTTCATTGTGCCGAGCTTCATCGTATTACTACGAGGCTCTAAAACAGCCAATAAACGACCAGACAACAAACGGCTCTTGACCGCATGGATCGTTTCAGCAATCGCGGTTGGATGGTGTGCAAAGTCATCGATCACGGTGACGCCACCTTCAACACCCTTAACTTCCATGCGACGCTTGACGCCCGCAAAGGTCGCTAACGCCACTAAAGCTTCTTGGGGCGTTACGCCCACGGTCGTGGCAGCAGCCATCGCGGCCACAGCATTCAATGCGTTATAGCGTCCAGGCATCGCCAGTGCCAATTGGCCGATCGTTTGTCCTTCAAAAGCCACGATCCCGTCGTCACTCAAAGACCAACCTTCTGGTGTATCAAAGCGCGTCAAATGACTCCAACAGCCTTTGGCTAACACACGGTCAAGGGCTTCACATCGACCATTAGCAACGATCGTACCATCGCTAGGCATAATACGCACCAAATGATGGAATTGCTTTTCAATCGCCGCCAAATTTTCAAAGATATCGGCATGATCGTATTCCAAATTATTAAGAATGGCCGTACGAGGGCGATAGTGAACAAACTTACTGCGCTTATCAAAAAACGCCGTATCGTATTCGTCAGCTTCAATCACAAAAGGACTCATCGTCGACACAGTACCCAATAACGCCGAGCGATCACTCCACTGCGGAACACCCCCAATCAAAAATCCAGGATTTAAACCAGCTTCTTTCAAGATCCATGTCAGCATAGAGGTCGTCGTGGTTTTACCATGCGTTCCCGCAACCGCTAAGACATGACGACCTTGCAAAATATGCGCTGACATCCAAGCGGGACCCGATGCATAAGGCAACCCTTGATTCAAAATCGCTTCTAATAACGGATTCCCTCTCGAGATCGCATTCCCAATCACAAAGACATCAGGATGAATCGACTCGAGTTGCGAGACATCATAACCTTCAATAAGCTCAATCCCAGCATGACGTAAAGCATCGCTCATCGGAGGATAAACATGTGCGTCACACCCTGTGACTCGATGTCCGGCTTCACGAGCTAGTTGAGCGACGCCGCCCATAAAAGTGCCGCAGATACCGAGAATGTGAATATGCATGACATGCTTCCTATTAAAAATGATCGTTAGGTGTCCAAAATAGAACCGTTTTTCATTTTAGCGCGTCGATACTTGGGCTCCAAAAGACGATAATGATTGCTGACAGTTTTTTCTTCTTGGAGTTCGTCGTGAGTTACGACTATCTACATGATGCCCACCGTCAAGTGGCCGCCCAAGTTGCCTCACTCATTGCTGGGCACCATATGAAATGGGTCAAAGCCATCGCTGAAGTCAAAGCCGAAACGGGCATTCGCCCTGACGATGCCTTGATTGCCTCTGAAATTCGACGTTGGTTTGCCTGTTTTGACCATGACGCGCACCAAGCCACCTTGCGACGCAAACGAGAAAGCGCCCTCACCGTCATGCAAGCCTTACGAGAATGGCACCCGACATTGATCGGACACGTCCTCTCCGGTGTAGCAGCCGAAGATACCGCTGTTGAAATTTTGATTCAAACCGAAGATGAAAAAGGCGTTGAACTCACGCTTTTATCACTTGGTATTAGCTATGACACATTGGATATCGAAGCACATGGACGCCAAAATCGAATTTCGCTCCTTACTGAGTGTCAAGGTGAAAATATTATCCTCACCATCACAAACGCCTCAAATTCGGTAAAATCTGCGCTTCCTGACGAATGGCAACACCCATTAGAAGCACGTTCAAAACTCGACGAAAAGGGACTTTTAACCCTACTTGGTAAGGATTAGCCTATTTTCGGCATGGGTATGATGCTTTTGGCTCTGTATGATGTAGGGCATTCAAGCTAGCCTTCGACACACACTGATAGATACAGCTTTTTGGTCTCAGATGATTTTCGCGCGATGAAAAGTCTTTACTTTTGTCTTCAAAGTAGCGACAATTGCGATCATATTGTCGCATTTTCAACGAAGTAATGCTCGATGCGTCAATAAGTCGCCTGATGACCATTCTTGGTTTCTAGAAAAGGTTTCGAAACCGTTTGTGAATTTTTATCGAATTGCAGAGATCGACGTTTTGATTTTTCCCCTAACGCCACTAGCGTTTCTAACCGTCTTTCTCTAAATATAAATAAGGCCAATCACCATGGATCTGCGCAAATTAAAGACACTGATCGACCTCGTGAGCGAAAGCGGCGTTGCCGAACTCGAAATCACTGAAGGCGAAGACCGCGTTCGCATCGTTAACCGTAGCGGTGCCGCGCCGGTTCAGTTGCAACAACCGATCACTGTGGCCCAGCAGATGCCCGTCGCCATGCCTGCACCGGAACCTTCCGTTGCACAGATCGCTACGCCTGACGTTGTTCAGAGCGGCACGCCGTTGACCAGCCCGATGGTTGGCACGTTCTACCGTGCGCCATCTCCTGGTGCTGAACCCTTTGTGAAAGTGGGTGACACCGTCAAGAAGGGTCAGGTTGTTTGCATTATCGAAGCCATGAAGCTTCTTAATGAAGTCGAAGCTGACACCGATGGTGTTGTGAAAGAAGTTTGCGTGGAAAACGGCCAGCCCGTCGAATTCGGCCAGTCGCTTTTCATCATCGAATAATCTCTGCCCGTCGTTATGTTTGGAAAAATACTGATCGCCAACCGCGGCGAAATTGCTTTGCGCATCCAGCGCGCTTGCCGCGAAATGGGCATCAAAACCGTTGCGGTGCACTCGACAGCTGACGCGGACGCCAAGTACGTTCGTCTTGCTGACGAAAGCGTGTGCATTGGCCCCGCTCAATCTAATCTCTCGTACCTCAACATCCCGGCCATCATTTCTGCCGCTGAAGTAACGGACGCTGAAGCCATTCATCCTGGCTACGGCTTCCTTTCAGAAAACGCAGACTTTGCTGAACGCGTTGAACGTTCGGGCTTTACCTTCATTGGTCCACGTGCTGAAAGCATTCGACTGATGGGCGACAAGGTAAGTGCCAAGCAGGCGATGCGTGATGCAGGCGTGCCCTGCGTGCCTGGTTCCGATGGCGCCTTGCCTGAAGATCCGCAAGAAATCATTCGCATTGCTCGCCAGATTGGTTATCCGGTCATCATTAAGGCCGCGGGAGGTGGTGGCGGTCGTGGTATGCGCGTTGTTCGCACTGAAGCAGCGCTTCTCACCTCGGTCAACATGACCAAAGAAGAAGCCCGTGTAGCCTTCGGCAATCCGACTGTTTACATGGAAAAGTTCTTGGAAAATCCGCGCCACATCGAAATTCAGGTGTTGTCGGACAACTTCCAAAATGCGGTCTATCTTGGCGAACGCGACTGCTCCATGCAACGTCGCAACCAGAAGGTCTTAGAAGAAGCACCGGCTTTTGGTATTCCCCGTAAGCTCATCGACCGACTCGGTAGTCGCTGCGTCGAAGCTTGCCGTCGCATTGGTTATCGCGGTGCGGGTACATTCGAATTCTTGTACGAAAACGGTGAGTTCTACTTCATTGAAATGAATACCCGTGTACAGGTTGAACACCCCGTAACAGAAATGATTACGGGCGTCGATATTGTTCGTGAACAGATTCGTATTGCCGCTGGCGAACGTCTCTCAGTGCGTCAGCGTGACATCGTCATTCAAGGTCATGCGATCGAATGCCGTATCAACGCCGAAGATCCGTTTACCTTTGTGCCAAGTCCCGGTCGTGTCACCGCTTGGCATCTGCCTGGGGGACCTGGTATTCGTGTCGACACGCACGTCTTTGCGGGTTATACCGTTCCGCCTTACTATGACAGCATGATCGGTAAGATCATTGTCCATGGTGATACGCGTGAGCAAGCCATTGCCCGTATGCGTGTTGCGCTCTCCGAGCTCGCCGTCGAAGGGATTAAAACCAACACGAAACTTCATCGCGAATTGCTCGCCGATGAACGATTCTTCCAGGGTGGCACGAGCATCCACTATCTAGAAGAGAAGCTTCGTGCACGCGCCGCTGCACGTCGCTAATTTGCTACCATACGAGGCGGAGGTGGAAAACCACTTCCGCCTTTTTGTTTTTATTGATTGAGTTGTTATGCGTCAGATTAAGATTCTCGCCGATGAACGTAGCGCTGAAGCGCTTTCCGACATGTTGATGGATGCAGGAACGTTATCTGCTTCGATTGAAGATGCCGATGCCGAATCCACCGATGAAAAGCCGCTCTATGGCGAACCTGGTCTTGAACCCAACAACTGTGCTTGGCCTCGCTCGATCGTAACCATTTTGGCTGACGATGACTTTGATCTTGAGACCTCGCTCGCCATTGCCGTTAATGCCCTCAAGTGCGACATGCCCGAAATCCTCGGTACCGAAGAAGTCGAAGACGTCGACTGGGTGCGTGTCACGCAAGCCCAATTCCAACCGACTCAAGTCTCTGATCGTTTATGGATTGTGCCAACCTGGCACGATTTGCCTAACAAAAACGCCATTAACGTTCGCCTTGACCCGGGCGTTGCCTTTGGCACGGGTTCGCACCCGACCACCCATCTTTGCCTCCAATGGCTCGACGCCAATGTTAAGTTGACTGACGAAGTGCTTGACTATGGCTGTGGTACAGGCATCCTTGCTATTGCAGCCAAGTTAGTCGGCGCAAAGCGTGTCATGGGTACGGACATTGACCCACAAGCGGTTGAAGCTGCCCAAGACAATGCCATCATGAATCATGTCGAAGCCAAGTTTGCATTGCCTGACGACATGCCCGAAGGTACGTTTGACGTGGTTGTCGCCAACATTCTCGCGAACCCCTTGAAGCTTTTGGCCCCTGCCCTTTTAGGGCGCGTCAAAGCGAGTGGCGCCCTTGTCCTTTCTGGTGTCCTAGCTAAGCAAGCCGACGAAGTCATCGCTGCCTATCGCGACATTGACCCGACCGTTCAATTAACAGTTTGGCGTCAGGAAGAAGACTGGGTTTGCATTGCCGGCCGTCGTCAGGCTGCCTAATTGTCTTTTACCGCATTTTGGAGGCCGCTCATTATGGCTAAAGTGCTTCGTTGCCCCGCTTGTGGGGCACTCTGGCGTGTCAAAGATGACTTTGCCGAACCTGTGCTTCGCTGCACCGAATGTCAAGCCATCTTCTCTGCGGATAAGATGGAAAGCGTGATCGTGCCTGACGAAAAGTTAGATGCACGTCTCAATTCATCCACAGCCACAGTCAACCCAACGGTAGCGCCTGCTAAAACGGGTGAAGCAACCATGTCAGCGTTAGCAGGGTCACTCTCAGAGTTTGAGAGTCGTGCCACCTCAGCAGTAGCTACCCCAACAGAAGACGTCACCCAAGAGAAGCCCTCAACCTCTCACCTCGTCTTATGGACATTGAGCGCATTGGTTATTTTGGCTGGCATGGGAGCAGGTGGCCTTCTTTACGGGCATCAGACGGTATTGAAGACGCTTCCGCAGTTGCGACCTGTCTATGAAAAGGTTTGCACCTCGCTACCTTGCCCAAATTTTGTTTGGCAAGATGCTAGTGCCTTT
This sequence comes from Sutterella sp., assembly GCA_020025915.1. Classification (GTDB taxonomy): domain Bacteria; phylum Pseudomonadota; class Gammaproteobacteria; order Burkholderiales; family Burkholderiaceae_F; genus Sutterella. The sequence continues at coordinate 1,329 of JAHHRH010000008.1, read as the reverse complement.
AAGGTCGTTGCTGATATCGAAATGCCTTTAGAAGGCGCAAGCCCTGACGAAATAGAAACGGCACGTCGCTTTCCTACCGTCATTGCGACGCTCAACAATCGTTCCGAACGACCACAGTCGCTCCCGATCTTAGAACTCAAACTCTTAGATCTCTCAGGGGCTGTCATGGCGCAACGCGTCTTGGAGCCAGTTGACTATGGATTCACAGGTAATGATATCGTTCCCCCAGGCACAAGCATCACGGCGCGCTTACGCATCAAAGAGCCATTACCTTATGATGCAGCCCGTGCGGTCGTCACGCCCATATCACCACTCTAATTGTCTTAAACCATACAGGGCGCTCGACATTGATCAGCGCCCTTTTTCTTTCGATGTCTGTCATTATTTCTGGTTCTTTAGCCTTTGACACCGTGTTTGAACACCACGGCCGCTTTAGTGACACGCTGTATAGCGACGCCATTCGTCACCTCAATCTGACATTTCAAGCAGATACCATGCGACGCACTTTAGGCGGATGTGCAGGCAATATTGCTTATAGCCTGAAGCAACTTGGCGGCACGCCTTTGATTTGGACTGCCGTTGGGTCTGATGCGACACCCTTTTTTGAGCATTTCCAAACGCACGACATTGCTACTGAAGGCATTGTCACGCTTTCAGACGCCTGGACAGCACAATGCGTGATTACGACTGATCGCCTCGGCAATCAACTCACCACTTTCCATCCCGGCGCGATGGCAAAAGCGGACACAATCCCTTGGCCAAACCGCAACGACATCACGTTAGGCATTCTTGCGCCGAGTTGCCGACATACCCTCTTAGCGCACGCGCGTACCTATATCGAGCACGACATTCCGTTTATTTTTGATCCTGGTCAGATCACGCCACTCTTCACCGCCGCAGAACTGATCGCGCTAAGCGAAACCGCTATTGCGGTCACTTTTTCTGATTACGAAGCCACCATGATTGAAAAGACCACAGGGCTCAATCCTTGCGAACTTTCCAAACACGCCAAGCTTGTTATTTGTACACACGGAGCCACAGGAAGCTCCCTTTGGGAGAATGGTCACGAAACCTTTATCTCAGCACCTACCGTCAAAGCCATTGATCCTGTCGGCGCAGGCGACGCTTATCGCGGCGGATTGCTATACGGGTTCACCCTAGGCCTTTCACCCTTCAAATGCGCTCAGCTCGGGACGCTCATGGGCGCAACCAAAGTCAGCGTTGATGGTCCAACCTATCAAGTAGACAGACAAGCCCTTAAAGCGATTTTGACCTGAATCGGGTAGAGGGTTCCCTCACGGGTTCCCCCTCCCACACCACAACCCACCA
>JAHHRH010000079.1 GCA_020025915.1 Sutterella sp. | reverse complement strand
AGCCTTGCAATTTTAAGAGGGCAAATCGCAAAAGCGGTTCTAACGCTTGAAAAGAGTTCTCGCACAGGCGTCATTTTTCAAATTCCGCGGTTCTTGGACAGCAGTGACACCAAGAAGAACTGTTGCTCCCTATAAGTGAAACGCTCACCGTCGAAACCGAAGGTGAGCTTTGTGTCGCGATTGAAAGAGAGGGGCAAAAGACCGTTGCTCGCCCCGTCAGCAAAGGGCGCGGCAACACGCGTATTTTTGCAATCGATGCTGGTACGGTGCATGTAGCGCCAGGTACGCTTCATGAGGGCGACATAGTCAAAGTCAAACGCTTTTTTAACTGAAATGTCCATCCAACATAGCCAATCTAGATGGACATTTCAGAATGTGGATCGCCAGAAATGACGCTTTAACGAATGGCACTTCGTCCAGCAAGCCAAGCTGGCAACAATGCACAGAAGGCGCCTGCAATGAGTGTGATGACCACCGTCATACCTTCATCGAACCCAGGACTCGGATGCATCACAATTCCCGTTTCGCGGCCTAATAAGATGGCCGCCCCTTCAGCAAACCCTGTCCCCAACACTAAGCCACCAACGGCACCAACCACGATCACGGTCATGATCAATAGCCAAATCAAGGTGGTTAAGTAGCGTCTTGGCGCACCTAGAACACGCAACTGTAAGAGTGATGGACGACGTAGTTCCCCTAAAAGAACACCTGCAATGACTGTAGCAGTAAGCGCCGTAAAGAGCGTCAATCGAGCCAAGAGCGTGATGGCCTCAGAGGCGTTACCTAATAAGCCATAAAGCGACACCAAGACTTCACCCGAAAAGACCCCCATCAAATTGACGGCTTCGCCTTGCTGCCCCGTCACCGTGCGCGTTGATTGCGACTGGCGTAAGCGATAAGCGTCCGCAATGCTGATGGGTTTCACAACCACCGCCGAAACCCCTGGCAAAAGCTTCATGTCTTCGTCAGACCATTCGCCTAATATCGGGGGGGTTTGCTGCCACTGTGACTGTAAGGTCAACGAGTGCATCGACCAGAGCGCCTCAATGGGCACCATCACAGCGCGATCCCAAGGCGTACCCGTCGCCGGCATACGTCCTACGACCGTGAAATGTGCGTGCGAATGTTTGTGACCGGCGCCTGGTGTTCGGCCATGCATCGGCTCAATCTTGTCGCCAATCTTATACTCGGTCTCAGCACCCACAACCGCTTCAAATAGGTTTGTAAAAGCTCGACCCTCTTCGGGCTTTAGAGTGCCACCAAAGGTGACCAAGGTCGAGGTCGTTCCCACAATAGGCGAAGCGTCGGCTCGATCACCAAAAGCGACGGGAGCCGCCCACTTGACGCCGTGTTTGTCGTCAAGCCCCTTCATGACTTCAAGCGGCACGAGCGTTTGCGGCTCATCACGCAAAAAGACAGTCGACAATAGAAGGGACGTTGAACTCCCTTTAGCGCCAATCAATAAATCAAATCGGTCAGCCGCCGCTGCTGACGACTGTCTCAGCATTCGGTCGGTGAGCCCGGTCGCAATGGAGAGCGACAACGAAAGCGCGAGCACCAAGGCGAGCCCCGCTAACACAGCAGCACTACGACGCAGTTCAGCTTTTAAAAGCATGAAGACGTTCATTATTCATCTTCTCCATCAAAGAGTCGCCCGTTGCTAAGCGTAATCGTTTGATTAAAGTGCGATAACACACGTTCATCGTGGCTCACCAAAAGTAGCGTCGCCCCCAAACTACTCGCCGCTTCTTGCAGGACTTCAACTGCCTGATCGCCGCGCACGGTATCTAGGCTTGCCGTCGGTTCGTCAGCCAAAATGATCTTGGGCGACTGCATCAACACACGCACAAGCGCCGTACGCTGCATTTCACCACGCGACAAACATTCGGCACGAGTGCCTGGCCGGACACCCACGGCACTTAATTTGTCCACGGCATCTTCGCGAAGCTCACGAGTGATGGTGCTTTGATGAAACGTAAAGGGCAACAACACATTTTCAAGTGCGCTCAACCCGTCAAAAAGCCTAAAGTCTTGAAAAAGAAAGCCAATGTGGCGTCCACGCCAACGATCGCGCTCGACTTCTGACAATTGGTTGATAATCGTGTGTGCCACCTCAATCGTGCCCATGGTTGGCAGCAGGATCCCTGAAATAATTTTTAAAAACGTACTTTTGCCAGATCCCGATGCGCCTCTCACGCCTAAAAAGGCACCCTCTTCTAACTCAAAATGCGGCACATCGAAAATCGTACGGGTACCCACGCCATCAGGGACATCGAGCCGAACCTCTTTAAGTCTCAAGATTGAAGCCATCGTTAGACAATCCTGTAATCAGCGTCAACAATGCGAACCAGGCTCACAAAGCCTGTTTTTTCATCCGTTTCACTTCCGATTTGCAATTGGCCAGACACTTCAATCAAAGTGTTTGATTGCACGAAGTCTTTGCGTTTAGCTAAACGCACGAGGATGATGTCGTTTGGCCAGTCTTGGTCTGAAGAACAGAAGGGACACAGGCTCACGGGCTCTTTGGTGAGCACCAAAAAGTCGGCTTCAGCCTTCAAGGGTGGCGCCATAAAGCCGCGGATACGGATTTTTTGACCAGCGAGCTTTTTTAAGGTGTCAGAAAAAGCGAGTCCTAACACCGAAGCGCTCGCATACATTTCTTCAAAAGTAATGGACGGCGTTTCGGCGCGTGCATTGAGGCTTGTGCCAAGTAGCGCGGTACCGATCGAAATAAGAAGCGTGCGTCGTTTCATGGTCTGTCGTCTTATGAAAAGTCAAAGTAAAAACGGAGGGTTCGTCGCCTTAGGGACGTCCCTCCGTCAGATGTCACTCGTCAGTCAGCTTATTTACCAAGCGCGAGCGCTTCAGCCATGACGCGGAAGACTTCCGTGGAATTCATGAAGCCACGGATCTTGTCAGCATTGGGACCCTGAGCCGTTACAACCAGATCGTCCACCGTGTGAACACCCTGGCTTTCGTTACGCGGGAGATTCCCTTCAACGAAGTGAGCGCCTTCAACATCCTTATACTGGGCATTGGCCACGTAGTGACCCTTTTCATCCTTGACGGCCGGCGTGAAAGTAGCATCCGGGAAGCTACGATAGGTTTCGTAGTAGTCAGGATGTGCACCAAAGAAGACGGCCAAGCGCTTAGAGGGCTGGAAGTCATCCGGGAATCCGTCCTTATCCTTGTCTTCGTAGTTGGGGTAACCTGCTTCAGCATAGACACCCACCTTTTCGCGCATATCTTTGCCCGGCTTATTGTCGTCCACAGTACCCGCCACAGAGATCGAGTGAGTATGGTCACCCGTCACAATCAAGAGCGTGTCTGGATTCTTTTCGCAGTAAGCCTTGGCGCGTTCAACCACCTTATCGAAGGCAATCGTGTCAGCCACGGAGCGCGTCCAGTCAAGCGGATGAGAGTACTTGTCAACAAGACCAGCTTCGAGCATCAAGAAGAAGCCCTTGTCGTTCTTTTCAAGCACCTTGACGGCTGCATCAAAAGATTCGGTGAGGTCAGGCTGATTCGGGAACTTCTTGACGGTGTTACCCTTCCACTGATGGCGATCAATCCATCCGTCCATGTTGCCTGTATGGAATAAGCCTAAAAGGCGGTCAGGTGTTGCGCCCGTCACAACCTGATTCAAGGCCGTACGGTCAGTGACCAAGTGGTAGCCAGCTTCACTAAACTTTTCGATGTAGTTAACGCTATCCTTGCGCTTAGAACCCGGGGTTTCTTTCGGCAAGAAGTAAGCGGAACCACCACCCAAAACGACTTCAGGCTTCACGTTGTAGAACATGCCTACGATATCGGCCTTGTCATTACGACGACGCGTATGAGAGACCACCGAAGCAGGCGTTGCGTCTTCGATTTCAGCGTCACTCACCACACCCACGGCCATGTCGGTCTTACGACGGATGATTTCAGCAATCGTTTCTTGCTTTGGATCGTCCTGGCTTGCCTTCGTACGGTCAGCATAGACGCCAAGCGCGTTGACGCTCGACTTGTGCCCCGTCATATAAGCAGAAGCCGTATTGGCACTGTCAGCAGCAATCGTATCGACAGAGCTCGTACCGAGCAAAGCCATGTGCGGCATGTCGTCCATAGCCAACGGGGCGTTATACATGCCGTTTGTCACACCCTTCGAAAGAATACGGGCGGCGGTGCGGTGACCCACAGACAAACCGTCAGCAATTAAAAGAATCACGTTCTTTGCAACCGGCTTTTCGGGCGTACCATAGATATCCCAATGCGCAGTCTGTTCGCCTTCAGCGCTCTTTACTGTCACGGTATAGCGGCCAGGCTTTTGAATTTCAACGTCACGCACCACCAACGCAGAACCATGGACGCCGTCTTCTTTTTCAACCCAAACTTCCTTGCCCGAGAGCGTCTTGGTGTAGTCTTCGCCATTAATTTGCACCGTGACATCCTTACGAGCCATGGTGCTATCCAATTCGACCTTGAAGTCAAAACGCGCATTGGTCATGAAGCGCGCCTGGTCAACCGGATAAATCTGAGCAGCACCTGCTTGAGCGGCACAAAGAAGAGACAGCATCGCTGCAGAGACGGCAGCGGTCGTAGCTTTGAGTTTCACTTGATCATTCCTATAACAATACGTTCGCCTTTCGATACATCTCCTCGAAAGGTGGTTAAAGTCTAGAAACTGTCTGTGAAAGATTCGTGTCACCGAAGTGAATTTTGAGTGTCAAATCGGGCGTTTTTATGTGCTACGTCACATCAAATTGTCATAAAAAACACCTCGCGTCCTGTCGAACCTACGAGGTGTTCTTGCTCATTAAGGGTTTATTTACTTGAGGTGGCGCGTAAAGTCGATTTCTTCACGAAGTTCTTTACCCGCACGGAACGCCACCACATAGCGCTCTTCGGCATAAACATATTCGCCCGTACGCGGATTGCGGCGCTGACCGCCTTCACGATGACGGGTCGTAAACGAGCCAAAACCACGAATTTCAATACGCTTACCCTCGACGAGCGCATCCTGCATGGCATGCATCACCGAGCGATACACTTCTCGCGTGAGCGTCGGTGGCATACCTGGACACAATTCGACTAATTCTTCGGCAATATCTGCGCCGTTGATGACGATCGGCTTTTTCTTTTCTTCTTCAGTCATTCGTTTGTGACCCGTTCGTAGGGACGTTATTCATGGATTGTCACGTATGATACCTGATCAAAGCACACCTCGCGCAAAGAATAGCGTCATCACACCAGACCCCCCCGTTGCCTTAAGCGCATAGCCTCATATTAGCAAGCGACCTTTTTAACAAAATTTGGAATTTTTCGTTTGACATGCTACAATACAACTCTTCGCGCCCTTAGCTCAGTTGGTTAGAGCAGGCGACTCATAATCGCTTGGTCGCTGGTTCAAGTCCAGCAGGGCGCACCAAGACACCGACCCGTTCTGTATACTCAGAGCGGGTTTTGTTTTTCATGAAAAGACCTGAGGCCTGGTACGCAAAAACCTCTGCGTCCCGAAGGC
>JAHHRH010000078.1 GCA_020025915.1 Sutterella sp. | reverse complement strand
CCATTGCTACCGGATTTCTGGCGTTGTTAGCGGAGCTTGCAAGATGCAGGTTAGGGTTGGCTTCGATGCCCCAAAATTCGACATATGGAATGTCTTTGAGTGCAAGGGCGACTTGATCGTAGATACCGTTACGCTTCACGGAGCCACCACCAAACGTAACGAGCACATGGGCGTTCGTTGGAATATGGTCGGCAAGTCGAGCAATTTCACCGCGACCTAAAATGAGGCGAGTAGGGTTGTAATAGGCAAAGTTTTCCATTTTTTAAAAGCTACAAGGTCGTCAATAGTGTTTATTTTAGGCGTCAAAAACCGAATGTGCTAGACGAAAAAAGGTGCTACAGCCACCTCGCGCAACGCGAGATTTTTGTAACACCTTTAGAGGCTAGATCGTTAAACGATCGAGGTGATTACTGGATCTTGGCATCCTTGATCAAAGCAGCAATGTGTTCGTTGAACTTCTTATTGGTCAAGACCTTGACGAGCTGCGGCTTCTGGGATTCGTAATCAGGGAAGAGCTGAGCCGGGCGCTTCTTGTCGAGCTTCACAACGTGGAAGCCAACCTGCGTGCGAACCGGAGCCTGAGCCACAGAACCTTCCTTCAAAGCGGCAAAGGATGTGCCCAAGGAGGGTCCGAAATGACGCGGAACCACCCAACCAAGCTTGCCACCCTGGTTCTTGGTGCCTTGGTCTTCACTGAATTCCTTGGCGAGCTTATCAAAGTCGGTGCCCTTTTCGAGGCGCTTGATGATGTTCTTAGCCTGATCTTCGGTCTTGACGAGGATGTGGCGAACTTCGTATTCAGTGTCACCATAGGCACGCTTTTCAGCATCATAAGCAGCCTTGATGTCGGCATCCTTCACCGGGTTCTTCTTGACCCAATCGCGAAGGTAAGCATTCAAGAGCAACTGTTCTCGGGCGTGTTCAAGGTTTTTCTTGACATCAGGATCTTTTTCGAGTTTGGCTTTCTTGGCTGCCTGCAACAGGACAGTCTGTTGAGTAATAGAAGACTTGACCATGCGTTCAAGCTCGGCACCGGCTGGCTGGCCTTGAGCCACAGCAGCGTCATACATTTCTTTCTGCTGGGCTACGGAAACGGTCTGGCCGTTCACTTTGAAGGCCTGAAGTTCAGCGTTGGCTGCGCCGGCGGCCATCATGGCTGCGATACCTAGAACCAAAATTTTCTTCTGCATTTTCAATTGTCCTGTTTCTGCTAACGGCACGAGTGAGTGCTTATACCGTTGAAAAGTGATAGAAAAGCGCACACGCCCAGAGTGGGTGATGCACTGTATGTATTAATTTTGCCGATTTGTGGCGTATTTTGTCACGAAGACACCTACACCAATTGTAAACACTAATGTCAGTGCCATCAGACCGAAAAGCTTAAAGTTAACCCAGGTGTCGGTCGAACACGTGTAGGCAACAGCAAGGTTTATGAGGCCAACGACAGCGAAAAAGCCAATCCACAAGTTCTGTAATTTGCCCCAGGCTTGCTCAGGTATTTCAATTTCTGCTTTAGCTAGCAAGAGACGAATAAAGTTTTTACGAACGAAATTGCCGTAGAGCAAGATGGCGGCAAAGATCCAGTAAAGGATTGTGGGCTTCCACTTGATGAACATTTCGTTGCGCAAGTAAATCGTCAAGCCGCCGAAGACTACAATCACAGCCAAACTAATCCAAAGCATGGGTTCGACTTTACGGCCGCGAGCAAGGAGCCAACCGACCTGACAGACGGTTGCAAGGATCGCGACAATCGTAGCCAAAAAGACTGGGGCGGTCATGGTTGTGAGTCCATCATCAATGACGCGCGAAACTAAATCCATCGCCATATCAGGCGAATTTTCGGCGAACTTAAAAGTCGCAAAAAAAAGAATAACGGGGAAAAGATCGAAAAGAAGTTTCATTATTGATTGTTCGTTAGAAGGGCCCAAAGGACGAAATTTCGATCGAATAATGATAACCAAATTGACATTGAATGTTACTTAAGAGCGCAAAAACTCTTGCGCCTTGGTAACATTTCGAGCATTGTCTCGTGATTTGGTAACGTTCTTTTCATGGGACTTCTGTATTGTTGTATGGCTCGGTGTAACGTGCTCAACGCTCTGAACGCGACCGTGGCCCATTACGAACAACGGATGATTTATGTTTATTGCTCGAAAAATCGTGCTGCTCTCAGCAATTGCGCTGATGACTGCCTCTAGTGGGGGCTTAGTAGCCAAGGAGACTGACTTGACGAACGCTATGACACCCGTTCCTGTTGTAACTGTTGAAGGCATGACTGAATATCGTTTGCCCAACGGGTTACGCGTGGTGCTTTATCCCGATATGAGTAAACCGACGGCCACGGTCAATATGACCTATTTAGTGGGTAGCCGTCACGAAAATTATGGTGAAACGGGGATGGCCCATTTGCTTGAGCATTTGATGTTCAAGGGCTCCAAAAACTATCCGAATCCGACCGCCGAATTCACGAAGCGTGGCTTCCGTATGAATGGGAGCACGTGGTTAGACCGCACGAACTATTACGTTTCCTTTACGGCCAACGACGACAACATGAAGTGGGCCCTTGGTTGGCAGGCAGATGCGATGATCAATTCGTTCATAGCGCAGAAGGACCTCGACACCGAAATGACGGTCGTGCGTAACGAATATGAAATGGGTGAAAATCGTCCTGTTAGCGTTTTGATGAAGCGCATGCAGTCGGTGCTCTTTGACTGGCATAGTTATGGTCGTAGCACCATTGGTGCACGTAGCGACATTGAAAACGTCGAAATCGCAAACCTTCAGGCTTTCTACCATCGCTACTATCAGCCCGATAATGCCGTGTTGACGGTGACGGGTAAGTTTGACCGTGACCAGGTCTTGGCCTGGATTGGCGAATTCTTTGGTCCGATTGCTAAGCCTGAACGTGCCCTACCGAAGGAATGGACGGTTGAACCGACTGCTGACGGTGAACGCGAATTTACTGTTCGTCGTCCTGGTGAAAGTCAGGTCATTATGGTTGGCTATCGCTTGCCGGCAGCCCTGCATCCAGATTGGGAACCCGCCGCCATCGCTACGCAGATTTTGGCTGATGCTCCGACAGGTCGCCTTTATAAGGAACTCGTTGAAACGGGCTTAGCTACGCAGGTCTTCGGTTGGACGATCCCGGGGCAGCATCCTGGCTTTGTGCTTTTTGGTGCACAGGTCAATAAGGATGAAGCGCTCGGGCCAGTTCGCGACAAACTCGTCGAAGTGATTGAACACGCTTTTGAGTCTGAACCCGCGACCGAACAAGAACTCTCTCGTCAAAAGGCAGATCAGGCCACGATGTTTGATCGTCAGCTGTCTGATCCAGAAGCCTTTGGTGTGGGGCTCTCTGACTACATCGCTTTAGGTGATTGGCGCATCTTCTTTGCTGATCGTGATGCGATCCAGAAGGTTAAGGTGTCTGAAGTCAATGATGCCGCGAAGAAGTATTTCGTGCGTGACAACCGTGTTGTGGGTATGTACATTCCAACCGATAAGACGGAACGTGCTGAAGTGACGCCTGCGCCTTCAGTCGAAGATTATCTGAAGGGCTTTAAGTTCCGTCAGGAAGGTCGTACAGCTGAAGCGTTTGATTCGAGCCAGGACAATATCAACGCTCGCACGTCGTTCGTGGAAGCGGGTGGCGTCAAGATTGCTCTTTTGCCCAAGAAGAATTTGGGTGAAACAGTGGTTGTGCAAATGAAGTTCCAAAACGGTAACGTTAAAACAGGTGCCAATGCTGCCATCAATATGCTCTCGACGGCCATGATGTCTCGTGGTACCTCAACCATGACGCGTGACGAAATTGATGATGCGTTTACGGCTTTGCGTATGGAAGGTTCCCCCTTTGCCTTTACGACGGATCGTGAACATCTCGCTGGTGCCATTGGTTTGGCCGGCAGCATCCTCACGGACGCTGCTTTCCCAGCCAAGGAATTCGAAACCTTGAAGCAGCAGACCTTGGTGGGTCTTCGTGCTAAAAGTGACGATCCGGACGTCAAGGCGCGAGATGTCATGACGAAGCACTTCAACACCTATCCGCAGGGCGATGCGCGTTACACAGAAACGAGTGAAGAACTTATCGCTGAAGTTGAAAAGTTGACGCTCGACGATGTGCGTAACTACTGGAAGAATGTCTTTGGCACGGGGCGTGGCTATATTGCTGTGGTCGGTGACTTCGATCCAGAGGTCGTTGCTAAAGACCTTCGCATGTCGATCATCGGACGTAAGACGTCTAACGTCATCTTTGAACGTGTCGTCTCCGACTATCGTCCAGTCGAAGCTGGTCGCTTTGTGATTGATACGCCCGAAAAAGAAAACGGCACTCTGATGGCGCGTGTGGACTTCCCTGCAAACGTTAAGGATGCCGATGTGCCGGCTTTGATCGCAGCTGACTGGATTTTGGGCGGTTCGTCTGGGCTTTCTAACCGTATCGTAACTCGTTTACGTCAGAAAGAAGGCCTCTCTTACGGGGCAGGCAGTGGCATCACGCTCCCTGAGTGGGGTAATCGAGCTCGCTGGTCTGTGGGTGCCATTGTGGCGCCGCAGAATATCAAGCAGGCTGAAGCAAGCCTTCGTGACGAATTGAAGCGAGCCATGAAGGAAGGTATTACCGAACAAGAATTGGCTGAAGCTAAGCGCGGTATTATCGAATCTCGTGCGGTTAATCGTGCACAGGATGCGACGCTCGCGGGTGCTTGGTTGAACCTAATGGACGCAGGTCGCGATTGGTCTTTCTCGAAGGCCATGGAAGAAGCCATTGAAAAGCTCACGGTGACTGACGTCAATGCGGCAATTCGTCGTATTGCCGACCCGGATAAACTTACTTACGTCCTCGCGGGTGACTTAACTAAGGCCCGTGAAGCCGATAAGGACTTCTCCGAGCGTTAATCTATAACGACGCGCTTAAACATTCAAAGCCCGATGCAGTCCTCGTGTCGGGCTTTGGTGTTTTTGTGCGCTATGATTTCGAGTGGCGTCTCATGGCGCAAATAAACGTTCAACAGAAAGGAAAAACGAATGACGACGGTATCGGTAGTTTCGGGTGATTGGAAAACCTATCAACACGAGTGCGAACGCGTGCGTGCCATGGTCTTTGTGGCTGAGCAAAAGGTGCCTCGTGAGCTCGAATTTGATGAGGACGACCACAGCGCCGAACACTTTGTGGCGATCGATGCGCGCAAGATGGTCATGGGTTGTGCTCGACTCTTAGACGGCGGGCGTATTGGGCGCGTGGCTGTCCTTCGCCCTTTTCGTCGTCGTGGTGTGGGGCGAGTGATAATGGAGGCTGTACTTGAACGCGCAAAAGCCCGTGGTATAGCGTCCGTATATTTGGGAGCTCAGGTGCAGGCACAGCCCTTTTATGAGCAATTGGGTTTTAAACCCTATGGTGACGTTTTTGATGAAGCTGGGATTCCACACCAAATGATGCGTTTGGTTTTTGAGGCTTAAGTGTCACCAAGGTCAGCAATCCAAATAAACCAAACAAAATGGCCAGCGCCCGATAAAGGCACTGGTCATTGTTTTTTTCATGAAAAGACCTGAGGCCTGGTACGCAAAAACCTCTGCGTCCCG
>JAHHRH010000077.1 GCA_020025915.1 Sutterella sp. | reverse complement strand
AAGTTGTTCCATCAGGGCACCGTAAAAGGGAGAAATCGTTCAAATGTATTGTCACCAAACTTGGCTCCCGTCGCAAGAACTTTGAGCGATTTGTCCAGACCCACCTTAACCTATTGAAACTTTTAGGTTAGTACCCACCCATACGCCACTCGGGCTAACGTGACATTCAAAAACAACAAATCCCTCGGCAGGAGAAGTTCATGATTCCCTACCGAGGGCTTGGTTTGTCGCTTAGACCGAGACGGCACCCCTCTTGTCTTTGAGCGTGTCATTTATTGATCAAACCTCAATTCGACGCGTCGGTTCATGTGCCGGCCTTCTTCCGTGTGGTTGTTGTACTTCATGGACTCACCCTGACCGATGGACGTCAAACGATTGATGTCGATGCCTCGTTCGACAAAGAAGGCCTTGACGGCATTGGCTCGGCGGTCGGACAGCTTGGCGTTGTACGCGTCAGTGCCCACCCAGTCTGTCCAACCGACGACCATGATCTTTTCATCGGCATCACGCGATTGAATGACCTTGAGCGCCTTTTCGAGCTTCGCCACGCTGTCTAGAGTCAAGTCGGATTTGTCAAAGTCAAAGTACAAGTCCTGGATTTCGATGACGGCGACCTTGGAACAATCCTTAAAGAAGACGTCTTCGACAAATCCGTTAAAGAGCTCGTCGTTGAGCATCAAATCTTCAAGTTCAACGGTTATCGTGCAAGCATTGACCTTAGCAAGAGCTTCTACAGCCTTTTTTTCTTCAGGCGTATAGGCTACCGACACGATATGCAGACAGGAGGTCGGATTGATTTCGCCAAACTTGCGGAGCACGTCAATCGGAGAAACCTTGCCTTCGGTCTCAAGATCGAAATGCCCGTCGGTCACCAAGACAAAGGCCGACTTGGCCGACAGTTTTTCTGAAAACTTCGCCTGGCCGCGCTGACCGAACCAGGTGGGGCGACCGAACACTTCCATCTCTGCGATTTTTTCATTCATCGCTTTCTGATAGTCGTCATGGGATCGATGACTCAAAGGCAAGACTTCGGTAAAGGGCGCCACGGTATAAAGCGCAGAAGTTATGTTGTTTTTTTCTAAAACGACTTTGGAGGTTCGTTCAACGAAGGCTTTGGCGAGCTCAATACGTCGTTGGCTGTCAATAATTTCGTTTTTGGGTGGCACAGGACGGACGCGAGCTTGATACTCGCCGCTAGCGATCAACTCGTCATACCTCTCCTGAGCGTCTTCCTTTACCTCGCCAATAGACTTCATCATGGAGCCAGAGGCATCGAGTACAAATACAAACTGATCAACTAACGAACCACATTTATCTAATAAAACCGTTTCGCTAGCTTGGGCTTGCCCAATCAGGCATAGACTGGCAACTAATGACGTGGTTAGTAAACATTGCTTCATGCTGTTCTTCCTCATTTTTAAAACTGATACTTAAAACCTAAGCTGATGTCATATTCTTTGGTGTAATCATCACCCTCTTCGCGAGCGATCTGCCCGTAGACGCGCCATTGATTGCCCAACTGCCAGTCCGCATTGACGCCATAGTAGTAGCGTGTACCACTCAACTCATTAGCCTTCACAGACAAACGTTCCTTATCAGTACCTGTGTAGTGGATCGTTTGATCGCCCCCCATGAACTCGTGCTTGATGCCACCAATCGCAGCGATTTGGAAGTAGCGTCGGTCAAGATCGTTCTCTGTGCCGTAGTTGACTTTCTTGCCAATGACAAACCCTGCACGGCCAGTCAGAAAGTCTGCATCTTCTTGTTCAATCTTCAGGCCTGTCGACGTGGTATAGTCGGTGCCCTTAGCATGGAAGTAGGAGAGTTGTAGTTGTGGTTCGATAAACCAATGATTGAACCAACGTCGGTCATCAACTCCTTCATCGAAAGCAAACATATGACCCACTTCAACACTAGCGCCGAAGCCCCAAGTCTTGTAGTCGGCATGGCTCTTGTCCAATGACGTGTTCTCAAGACCATCGATTGTCTGTTCATAACGTCCTGCCTGAAGAACAAAGTCGGCATAACTACCCTTCTCCTGCACCCAGGTGGCGTAGGCCTTCAGTGAGTATTCATCCAATTCGCCCGAAATATGACGTCCGGCAAGTCCCTTTTGATCGGCAGAACTATATCGGAAAGCGCCGCCTACCAACCAGGCGGCATCCTCATTCTCAGTGATCAGAGCATCCACGCCAACATTAATGCCGTCGACCTCTTGTTCAAGGTTGTTGCCGCTGCCGATCTGTTCCTTCTTGGTGAAAACTTTAACCCAAGCGCCATCCTGGGCACCGTAACGAACTTCACCTAAACGCGTTCGGAGGTCTTCAAGGTCGGCCTGGTAAGCTAAAGCCTGCGTGGCTGATGTGCCGATGGTGAGATTGTCGGCGACTTCAGGCGGCAAAACAACCGGCTGATCGTCACGGACCAAATACCAATGTCCTTTGCCGTTGTTCGGTTTGTCCTGACTTGTGTTGTCAAGCGACTCACGATCAGTATCCAACTTGGACTCTTCACCCTCGGCAACAAATTTGACGGTCCACATCGACACCATGCCGCTGCCGGTAAAGGAATTGTCGCCATTGGGACCAGTCAGCGTCATTGATCCGCCCGCCTGCTCGATCAGCCAATTGTCGCTGTGCCATTTGTCCTTTGGAACACTTCCCAATCCATTGACAAAGTTAACACCCAACTGATGCGTACCAAAGGCCTCACCCTTGATAATGATTTGATCAAGATTGAGTCCCAAGGATTCACTGCCTTCATCGGTCAAGTTGATGTCCATCCAAATCGTACCACCCGTTCCCGTCAGACCCTGGCCTGCCCCTGTACCGCTTATCGTAAGGACTTGACGATGGCCTGCATTTTCCCAATCAGTCAACTTATGCTTGGATGCATAAGCCATATTGAGTGTGCCGCCATGGAGTTCAAGGCTGTCAATAACGTTGTCATCAGATAAAACCTGACCTTTGGTGTCAAGCTTTGAAATGACATTCCAAGTAGCGCCATCCTTTAGATGCATGTCGATAAAACCATCTTTTTGGTTATCCAACACATGATTGTTTGCCCAACCCGTCAGATACGAAGCACTGTTCGCCATCGTAAGGTTGATTCGACCATCTCGAATGGCATCGACGTTGCCGTTCAGTTTATAAATGTCGTTTGCATTCCCATTAGCCCAAATAACCGGCTGACGATTGAGGCCGTCCTCAGCTTCTCCATCAGCAAGAAGCGCGTAGATGTTGGACTGCCCCGGCTTAGCAAAAGATGGTAGCGACACGTTGAGACCACCGTTTAAGTGTATCAAGCCGCCTTCCATGTCTGGTTTATAGTCTAGCCATCCTTTGAAATAAGTCGAGCCTGCATAAACAGCACTGAATTTTTCCCATCCACTTTCAATCTTCTTGTTTTCCCCCAAGACGACGTTCACATGTCCATCCGCCGTAACCTCACTTCCGCCGAAGGAGGAGAGACCCATAGCAACCGTGTTTTTATTTGGACGTACTGTAATGTCTGTGTGTCCTTTTAAATGCGCGATAGAACCCTTTTTGCCCGCATCTACATATGAAGCGATGTTGTCGGTTGTAATCCCGTAAAGATAATGCCCCTGACTATCGTTGGTTGCTGTTGAATCGACGGAGAGTTTATTGTCCACGACAAGAAACGAACCATAATTAACGGCAATGCCGCCCTGCGTCAACCCTAAATTTCGGTCATCCGCCAAGTGGGTTTCCGTTCTGATGGTTGTCTCATCACTGTGTATGATTACATCGGCATTTTTTGAAACAAGAATGCCGAGCGCACCACAGGCAAGGTATCCATTTGAAAATCGAGTATTGGGATTCCCTGTTTGAATAACAGTGATCTCGTTGGTTTTTCCGTTCAGGGTAAGGTGCCCGCTTCCATGTCCGTTTGAATTTCCAAATTCATCACCGACGTTAATACCGTAGGCCAAAGTTTTGGATTTGGACGTTATTTTAAGATCACCATTAATGGAGACTTGTGCCTCAGATAGCGCTTCAGCATCAGGATCAAATGGATTGTAGCCGCCATAAATCCAAATGCCTTTAGCTCGTGAAAGTTGTGGATCTTTACTTTCGACAAAAATATCGACCGAATTAAAAGACGCACGAATCTGCTCTTTAGACGAATCACTTTGAGAGATGCTAATGCCTTCAATGATGCCAGCACTACTGTCATCTTTGGCTGTACCGATGGCCTTAATAGAAGTGTGGCCTAGGACTTCTAAAACATGAGAAGGATTACTGGAATCAACCGTGAAATTGAGAGCTGTGATACTGGAACCCTGGTCAATATATTCGGCATTGATGTTGGTCCACTTACCGTATTTGTTATACAGAAGCCATGCTGAATTCAGCTTGTTTCCAACAATACTGATACTAGGGGGATTAGTTGTATTATCAATGACTGGCGAAGCTGGTTGGGGGGGGGGGGGAAGGAAGGGCAACGCTAGTATTAGCGTTGGCCACGATACTCGTTGAGTAGATCGCAAGTGCAATGGCTGTCATTTGAAATTTACCATGGAATTTCATCTTTTTTTTCATTTGGGTCAATCTCCTCAATAAAACCAGATGACTGGGTTGTCGCTGATACGTAATACTTTTTCAGTCTACATAAGACAACAGAAAAAGAAGGGGCATCTCGGAAGTCCGGGGAACGCAGCCTTGACTTCTAAATAAAAGCGTCGTCGAACTTCCCAACGTAAAAAATAGTAGCTGTCGGCGCTAGTTTGCCCCGGCACCCTCTATCATGAAAGAGAGGGCGTCCTCGCTCTTCCTAGACTGCATACCGTTTTTTTGGTTGATACGAAACCGGCAAAAAATTGCAGCTAGGTTAACCGTACCCCATATTGCGCTCGACCAGAGGCGATAGCTTCCGGTTGAAGGCGAATGAAAAATGAACATGCGGACTTCATTGTCTGTATGGTACATGTTTCACATGAACCGACGGTTTAGCGAGGTACACCCTCAAACAAATTTCCTAGGAGGTGATATGACTAAGTGTACACCTAAACCAGTGGTCGTCACGAAATCAACAGCCACTGTTGAAGCGATGTACGCATCTGCTGTGGGTATCGACGTTCACGCAGACCTCCTTTTCTGCTGCTACCAGACGTTTAATACGACCAGCGGAGAAACGATTTCTGACCATGCGTCATTTGGGACGAAACAAAGCGAACTTTCGTCATTTTCTGCATGGGTGCGAGAACGCAATCCGGAAATTAATTAGATGGTCAGCTCTTGAAGGGCAGCGAACACCGGAGAGCATCTATGAAATACTTGACACCCACCAAACAAAAGAAGCACTCTCTTTTGCTCGCTGTCGGGATTGGATTCCATGCGAGTAATCGGCATCTAAGTGCCCCTGAATAACGTAACTCATTCAACAAGAGGAGTGATCCTACACAAGTTTCGTCCAAAAACCAAGTTGTTGTTATTGGTATTGATCTAGCCAAAGACCATTGTGATGTTGTTGGCTATGGTGCAAATAACAAAATCTGCCTTATCAAGTGCGGATGCTCGTATCCTAAACTCATGGAAATGCTCGCAAATATGCCTTCGGCTGTCGTCCTAATGGAGGCGTGTAAAGGGAGCATGTTTAGAACTCGCGCAATTGCTAACCTAGCCTGAATTTTGCAAGTTCAGAAAACAGCAGTCGGAGGTAGATACGAAAAAACCCGCAACAATGGCGGGCTTATAAACGGAAGCATCAGAAACTCCCGGATCACTAGATCTACATCAGCATGAGATAGATCAAATAACAGA
>JAHHRH010000076.1 GCA_020025915.1 Sutterella sp. | reverse complement strand
GCCTTCGGGACGCAGAGGTTTTTGCGTACCAGGCCTCAGGTCTTTTCATGAAAAATACATGGTCAGCTCCCTGTTCGCAAAGGTCAATCAAATTCTTCAGGGCGCAACCCCCCGGGCGCTCAGTATTGAGCGCCTTTTTCCAATCAGCGCGGCCAAAGCCGTACACCTCTCCTAGGGGTAATTTATCGTGTCGCGCTACATTTTGTTGCCCTCATGCAACAGAAGGTTTACTTAGATGAGACTCTAACTTTACCCAAAATACAGCGAAATAGCTGTAGGAAATTTTGATTTTTGGAGCTAGAGTCGAGGTAATCGCACCGTTGTTTTCGAGGAAAACTAAACTATATCAATCACTCATTACACCTGTGCTATGGGTGTTTGCACTCCCCCATACATCACCCCAGTCGCCCGTCAAAGCACCCTTGGCATAATCCACTACTCGGTTCTCGAAAAAGTTGGTGTGACTCACCCCAAGCATCGCATCGACCCATGGCAACGGGTTCTTTTTAACGCCAAAAATACCCTTCATCCCGAGACCGATTAAACGACGATCAGCGATATAACGAATATAGGCACGGACTTCTTCGCGAATCAAACGACGCATTTCAGAGACACCAAAGGCAAGGTCAATGAAACGATCTTCAAGCTCAACCATCGTTTCAGCGATGCCGTATATCTTGGCCTTGAGTTCGTCATTCCAGAGTTCCGGATTTTCGACGATGTACTCACGGAATAACTTCGTCATAGACTCAGTGTGCAACGTTTCGTCAGCAATCGACCAGGCGATAATCTGACCCATGCCCTTCATCGCGCCATTACGCGTGAAGTTAAGGAGCATGACAAAGGACGAAAAGAGCTGCATCCCTTCGGTGAAGGCAGAGAAGGCAGCAATCTGCGCAACCAAATCCTTCTGATCCTTAGCTACCTCATTGAAGAAGTCATGCTTAGCCGCCATGGCTTCATACTGCATAAATTCGTTGTAGATGGATTCAGGCAGACCTAACGTTTCAATGAGATGCGAGTATGCTGCAATATGCACTGCTTCGCGCGCAGCGAAAGATGAGAGCATCATACGGATTTCAGGCTGAGCAAAGCGCGGCAGATAGTGGTTAACATAGGCGCCGGAGACGTCAATATCGCCCTGGGTAAAAAAGCGAAGAATCTTCGTCAAGAAGTCGCGTTCGCTATCGGTCAACTTCTGATTGTAGTCCTTCACGTCTTCGAGCATCGGCACTTCAGTCCAAAGCCAATGCATCTGTTCGGATTGCATAAAGGCTTCATAAGCCCAGGGGTACATAAAGGGCTTATAGCAGGTACGGCCCGCGAGGAGTCCCGTCACTGGTTTCTTTTCAGTCATGTCTTTATCCTTCACAGGCTAAGCAGGTCGTATTGTCAGCCACAGCCTGCATGCTAAATTGTTCTTCAAGTCGACGGCGTTCCACCTGAACACCCACACGGTCTGCCTTACGAAGTTTGTCAGAGCGGTTGTAATAAAGGCTCTTGAGCCCCTTCTTCCAGGCAGAGAAGTGGCAAACGTGCAAGTAAGCAATCGACACATCAGGCGGGAAGAAGAGATTCACACTCTGCCCCTGATCGATAAATTCTTGACGGTCGGCAGCCAACTCGATAATCCAACGCTGGTCAATTTCGATAGCAGTCTTAAAGACGTCACGGACTTCCTGCGGGAGATCCTCACGATGCTGCACAGAACCATCGTGCGCAATGATGTCAGCCCACACTTCTTCAGTATCAAGCCCGCGCTTAGCAAGCTCGGCCTTCAAGAAACGATTCTTCAAAATGAAGGCGCCAGAAATCGTGTCCTGACGATAGATGTTCGCACGATAGAGTTCAATCGAAGGACTCGTGCCACCCATAATAAGTGAGGAGGAGGCATTGGGTGCAACGGCCATACGATGCGAGAAACGACGTTGAACGCCAGAGTCCGCCGCATCAGGACAGGGACCGCGCAAGGCACAAAGACGCTCGTCAGCCGCTTCAACGCAAGCGGCAATATGACGGAAAATCGCACGATTCGTAAACTTGGCAGCAGCCGACTCAAAAGCGATGCCACGCTTTTGAAGGTAAGCATGAAAGCCCATGGCACCCAGCCCCACAGAACGCTCACGCATGGCAGAATAACGAGCACGCTTAATGCCATCGGGCGCATGGTCAATAAAGTACTGAAGCACGTTATCGAGGAATTCCATCGCATCGTCAATGAACTGCTTATTGTCCTTCCAGTCGTCGTAGTATTCGAGATTCACAGAAGACAAGCAGCAAACAGCAGTACGGTCTTTGGATGTCGGCAAGAAGATCTCGGTACAAAGGTTAGAACCATGAATCTTGAGACCTTTATCTTTGAGCCAGGACGGCAACGCACGATTGGCCGTATCCGTAAAGACCAAATAGGGTTCGCCCGTGTGCATACGCATCTCAAGAATACGCTGCCACAAGTCGCGCGCAGACACCGTTGCAACGACCTCACCCGTCGACGGATGACGAAGTTCCCACGAATCATCCGCTTCGGCATCACGCATCGAGGCTTCAATCTTTTCCATAAAGGCGTCAGTGATGTTGACACCATGATGCAGATTCAAAGCCTTGAGATTCTGGTCACCCGTCGGCTTACGCATTTCAATAAAAGGAATGATGTCCGGATGGTCAATCGACAAGAAGGCCGCATAAGAACCACGGCGTGTCGACCCCTGACGGTAAGCCAAGCACGACGCGTCATACACCTTCAGATGAGGCATGACCCCAACCGACTTTTCGTCCGCCGAACGAATACCAACGTGCACGCCCACGCCCCCCCCTAGCATCGAGAGTCGATTCACTTCAGAGAGCGTTTCAATCAAGCCGTCAGCGCTATCGTCCATATAGGAGAGATAGCATGAGACCGGCAACCCACGCCCCGTACGACCAAAGGCAAGCACCGGGGTTGCAAACGAAAGCCAATGACGGCTAGCGTAATCATAAATACGACGAGCATGTTCGGGATTTGACGCGAACGTTTCAGCAACAAACTTAAAACGCTCCTGCGGACTGGTCTCTTCAGGGCGCATGTAGCTTTCACGAAGACGCATGAGGCCAAGTTCGTCAAAAAGCGTATCGCGACTCAGATCGATTTGGACGGTCATGAGGGGAATCCTCTTATAAAAGGGCTATTGAGGTGCACCTGCACGTATGAGCGAGCACCCACGATATTTAGTTCGTTAATTACTTGTATAACACTAGACTTAGTGTCACCATCGGCATGGCCATACTACCGAAGAATTCAGATTTTCGCCAATAGTCTAAGGCTAATGAAAGTATAGAAACTTTCTAATGAAGAACCTATTAAGGCGTTTTGAAGCGCTTTTTTGGGCGCATACCGTCAATACGTGAGTCAAAACTGCGGACGTGGATACAAAGGTTTACGGTTTTTCATAGGAAACGTTCTGAATTTTTTTGGAATGTCGTTAGCCTTTATGTTAGAGTATTTCTAACAGAAGAAATGATTGGAATCTACGGATTCCCTACTCTATATAGGAGTACTTAATTATGTCTAACATCGTTCTCGTCAACGACGACAATGTTGAAGCCATCGTGGTTGCGAATGAAAAGCCCGTCATCCTCGCCATTGGTGCGAGCTGGTGTCCTGATTGCCGCCGTGCTCAGCCGTTCTTTATGCAGCTCGCCCAGAACTACGCTGACCGCGCCGTATTTGCCGCTTGCGACTCTGAGTCGAGCCCTCAGGTCGTGGCAAAATATGAAGTCAAGCACATCCCGACGATGGTCGCGATCCGCAATGGTCAAGAAGTTGACCGTATTGTAGAAGTGAAGACGCCAGCTGACCTCAAGGCTTTTGTGGATCGCAACATTTAAGAAACCTCCACAATTGCCCCATCCGCCCCGGGATGCGATGCAACAATCGCCCCGGGTTTTCTGTTTTTTGGACGAACAAAATGTTAATTGAGATACCTTCTGATGAGATTTGGACCACGATGACAGGCGGTCCAGCAATTTTTGTGACGTCTCGTAGCGACAAAGGCGTCAACGACGTGATGGCCTGCGCATGGTCGACGATTTGCAATATGGCTCCTGCGCGCTTCTGCGTCTCATTGATGTTGCCTCACCAGACGACAGAGAATCTCATCAAGACGGGTTTCTTTGGTATCTCGATTCCTGGAACTAACCTCCAAAAAGCCCTCTTAGCTTCTGGTTGCTGCTCGGGTCGAGTCGTGGACGACAAGTTTGAACATCTTAAATTAGCCAAAATCCCAGGCCTCACCTTGCCCATCTCTTTTGTCGAAGGCGCCTTGGCTCATATCGAATGCCGCGTTGTAGAACCTGACCTCTTAAAACGCACAGGGCTTGCCATTGGCGAAGCAGTCGTGGCACGCGTCGACGACAAGTATTGGGAAACGGGTGGCTTCACATGTGACAGTCGTCCGCAAAGCACAATGCATAGTGCGGGCGAAACGATGTTTACGACGCGCGGTCCTCGTAAAGGCTGGAGCGATAATTAATCAGCTTACCAAGGCAAAAGGCGCGAGCGAAACAAAGATCACAGCGCTCGCGCGATTAAGCCAAGCTAGTAACGTGGACACAAAAGCCAATCAGCGGCTCATCTTCCTTGACAAAAGTCCTGCCCGAACACCAAAACCGAACTTTGCATCATCACGAAAAGACTGTCGGCTCCAGGTGCCAACAGCAACGGCAAACAAGCAGAAAAAACGAAAGCCAAAGTGCAAACGACATGGTGAAGCTGAATCAGGCCCCAAAAAAACCGCAGTGGGCTACGGGAAGAGGCTTGGCCTGCCACACTGCGGGAAGGAAGCAGACCGTTCTTACGCGAGCAACACCAGTTGAGCCAGGAGGTGATGATACAACAAGGGTGCTCAAACGAGCGCAGTCGTCTGCTTTCCTTAATATTAATTCAGCACACGCCACTCTCGCAGACGTATCAAGCACTTATTTGCCCTGTATCAGAAGGTTTTATTGGTGGACTTCACAGGCGAATGAAAAGCCCTTAAAATATAAAAATTACGCTGAAAACGGCACAAACACTACGCTTTCGGCCTGTTTTTTTTATTTCAAATACCCTTGAGGCCTTAAAACCACCATACCGTCGTCCACGACGAGAGTGCCGCCTCGACTTCATCCGCTGTCTGCACGACACGAACTAGCGGACGTCCCGTTTCGTCATTGGGTGACTCATCAAGTAACGCCAAAGCCCAAGGTTCTGCCGTCACCCCATTCACTAACGTGTGCCACAACAACACAGGTCGCCCAAGCGCTAAAGAAGCCTTAACTTCTCGCAAAGTACTTGACGCTTCTTTGCCAGCCATCACCAAAGAACCACAGCCCAAAGCCGCGATCGCACGATTACGACACCAGAGACTATGAAGGCGCTCTTCATCCGTGAAAGAAAGACCGCTCACCTGTGGCGCCAGTGAGATTAAAAGGCCGTAAGCCGCTATGCGACGAGCTAATTTAACGTTAGTCGGAGGCCATGGTTGCGCAAGCGGCGTTCCAATAATAGCAATTGTACGACCTCGAGCCCCTGTCGAATCTCGAGCAGCCAAAGCCCCTTCGTGGGCAGCTGCATCGATTCCCTTCGCAAGTCCAGAGATAATCACTGCACCTCGTTCAGCCAGGACTTTCGACACATGAAAGGCATCTTTCTTCGCTTCTTCAGTGGCCGCTCGCGACCCAACAATGGAAATTCGCAATTGGCGACTCGTCAAGTTAATATCGCCTTCACACACCAAGACAGCTGGGTGTTCCTCTAACACCAAAAGCTCTTCTGGGTAGGCTGGACTAGAAGCCATCACAAGTCGGGTTGCGTCGGGTAATGTTTCTTCAAGAATACGTTCAATGGCTTCACGCGCTGAACGTTCAAAGCCGCGCTTTTCGATAGTCACCAAGGCCTCAAAGGCTTCGGAAGAACCGTGATGCATGTGCTTCACCTCCTAAAGTCCTCGGCCATAAGCCCGAAGCTTTCATTTAAACAACTACGAGAAAAAAGGCTTAATCAAATCAAGCCTTTCTCATTCAGGTTATTTATCTTACTGATAAGCCCAGTCGTTGACTATTGGTTATAACGATCACGGGGTTTTCCTTTGAGGAGTAGTACCACCAAAGCTTCCCTTACGACTTGTGAACTACTCGTGCCTAAAGGCACGAGCTTGCAAAACAACAAACTAAACCGAAGCTCGGTTTGTCGTCCCTTCTCTTTTGACGCTTCGCCGGACACTGCTTGACGAG
>JAHHRH010000075.1 GCA_020025915.1 Sutterella sp. | reverse complement strand
ATAACAAATCTTGGAAGATAAGAGGTATGGAATCGATTATACTGAACTTTTTTACAAATCTAGTCTTAGGATTGAAATGTACGGATAGAGAACTGGTGGAAGCTGTTTATACAAAAAACGAAATTCATCTAGTCTTTGTTACAAAATACAGGCGAGGCGTATTTACAAAAGAGATGCTTGATAGAACTAAAGAGATCATGGCCGAAACCTGTGATCAAATGGATTGCGAGCTGTTAGAGTTTGGCGGTGAACATGACCATATACATATGATGATTTCTGTTCACCCGAAGGTTGCCGTTGCGAATTTAGTCAGTAAACTCAAAGGCAAGTCCTCCTACATCATTAGACGCGAATACGCAGATCGCATCCAAACAATGCTTTGGGGAAAGCACTTCTGGTCGCCCAGTTATTGTGTAGTCTCTTGCGGAGGAGCGAGCATTGAGGTTGTGAAGCGATATATCGAACAACAACAGACCCTTCCCAGCGAAAAGGCAATTAAAACCTCTAAAGCCTTACGGAGAAATTCACAAAATCGTCGGCACGCTTGACTCGCCAGTGAACGAGCGAGAATGCGCGGGCCATTTGTTCAAGCACGTCCGACGACCAATAAACATCAGGCGTAAAATTAAAAGATCGTTTCTTTTTTTGGAGATGTTCCATGACCCTTTTGCTCGAAGATCGTTTATTGCCCGGCGTAGCCGAAATGGTGCCTGAGCTCGTTGAGATTCGTCACGATATCCATCAACATCCGGAGCTGGGTTTTGAGACAGAGCGTACGGTTGGCAAGATCGTTGAATATCTCCAAGCAAGCCACGTCGATACGATTGATACTGCGCTTGTGAAAGGTTGTGTGGTCACTGTGGTTGAAGGCAATCAATCTGGTCACACGATTGGTGTTCGTTCAGATATGGACGCCCTCCCGATGAAGGACGGTTGCGGCAAGTCCTATGCGAGCGTGATAGATGGTCGTGGTCACTGCTGTGGCCATGATGGTCATACGACGTGGCTTTTAGGGGTTGCGCGTTGGTTAGCGACCCACCGTGATTTCCCTGGACGCGTGGTTTTAGTTTTCCAGGCTGCTGAAGAACCAGGGCTAGGTGCCAAGGCGTTAATTGAAGCCGGGCTCTTTGAAAAGTATGGCATCGAAGAAATGTATGGTGGTCATACCGAACCCAATTTGCCTAAAGGTACGATCGGCTTTAAGCCAGGCCCCTTGCAGGCTGCAAGCGACAGCTTCTATGTCACTTTGAAGGGTAAGGGAACGCATGGCGGCCGTCCGCATTTGGGTATCGACCCGATGCCTGTTGCTGCGCAGATCATTTTGGCTTTGCAGACAATTGTCTCCCGTAAGGTTGATCCGATCGAGTCGGCTGTTGTGTCTGTGTGTTCGATTAATGCCGGTAACTTCCAGGCCGTGAACGTCGTTCAGAATGAACTCACGATGAGTGGTACGGTGCGTACGTTCTTACCTGAAATCCGTGACTTGGCTGAAGCCAACATTACGGCGATGGTGAATGGCATTGCTGCTGCCAATGGTTGCGAAGCCGAACTCGTCTACGACCGTTTGATTGGTTCGGTGATCAACTCTGAAGAGCAAACCGAAGCTGCTATAGCTGCGACACGAGACCTTCTAGGTGAAGATTGCGTCAAGGTGATTCGTCCCTTCATGTCAAGTGAAGACTTCTCATGCTATCTCAATAAGGTACCGGGTTCCATTATTCGCGTGGGCATTCGTGATGATGAACATCAGGTCTCGTTACATCACCAAAAGATGGACTTTAACGACGACGTGTTGCCTGTCGCTGTGAGCGTTGTGGCTAATATGGCCGTTACGCGCTTGAGAGCCTTGGTCTAAAAACCTACGGTCACATTTCAATCAAGAGCCAGTCTTCGTGAGGTGAAGGCTGGCTTTTTGCTTGGTTCGCAGCTCAATGCCGGGTTACCTGCTCTATAACCATGAACTTCCTAGGAGTTTTGGCAGCCTGAGTGTTTTGAAACAACGCTGACGTGAGGCACGGATAGTATTTCTGATTCAGGTGTTGGCGTTTTAATAAGAGCAGTCGGTTACTTCTTGAGACCAAAAACGGTTGATGGAATAGCTGAAATTTTTTGCAACGTTGCTCTCAGAGACGATTTTGGCGTGTTCGGTGCATTAAGTGCTTTTTGTAATGTGATGCTTTCTGCTCGCGTGAGCACCATCGCCGTCGGGAGTTTGGGAGAAACCGATGTATCCACAGGCAATCGTTGTTTGAGAACTGCCAGTCGAAGGAACATTCATACTGCGTCTTCTGTCGTTAGGCCAATAGCGGCAAAGACCTTATCGGCTTTGTCACGTAAATCTTGGTCGAGGCTAATGTTCAATGTTGCCATGATGCCTTCTTTTTAGGATAGTTTGTCAATAAGGATGCAGGTCGCGGCGGTGGTTTGGGTTTTGTGGTTGCTGGAGCTCAGTTTTCAAGATATATAGAACCAATTGCTTGTTATGCTCAATGGCGCTAAGGCGCGAAGCAATTCGTTGCAGTAAAATAGTTAGTTTTAATTCACGAGGTATACAGACTCCATGTTTACGCAAGTTGCCATTATTACGCTACTCATCATTGCAGCAGCGTACTTCGCTATGTCGGAAATCGCTTTGGCAGGGGCGCGTCCTGTCCGTTTAACCCGCATGGCCGAAGACGGCGATTCACGTGCCCAGTTGGTGATCAACCTCAAAGAAAATCCTGGCTACTTCTTCTCGGTCGTTCAGGTGGGGATCAATGCTGTAGCGATTTTGGGCGGTGTCGTCGGTGAAGAAGCGTTTACTGGCTTTTTTGCTACGTTACTTACTTATGTGTTGCCCGCTGAATTAGTGAACGGCGTTGCCTTCTTTTGCTCGTTCCTCTTTGTGACGATCCTCTTTGTGATGTTCGCGGATTTGATCCCGAAGCGCGTTGCCATGAGTTGTCCTGAAGCCGTGGCTGTGCGTTGTATCCGTCCGATGATTGCCCTCATCATGGTGCTCAAACCTTTGGTGTGGTTGTTGACTGCTATGGCCAACGGCATCATGCGCATGATGAGCGTGCCGCTTCATAACGAAGATCGTATTACTAACGAAGACGTGATCGCGACCGTGGAAGCCGGGGCTAAAGCTGGTGTGGTGGCCCCTTTAGAACATACGGCTATTAAGAACATGATGGAGCTCGAAGACCATCTAGTGCCGAGCGCTATGACGAACCGTGACAATATCGTCTACTTTACGTTGGATGAGCCTGAAGAAAGCATCCGCGAAAAAATTAGCCAGACACCCCATAACAAATTCCTGGTTTGTAACGGTGACATCGACCACGTCATGGGGCTTGTCGACGGTAAGCAACTCCTTAAAATCTACGCCGATAATGAGCCGCTTGATCTCAGCCAGTCTGGTTTGGTACAGCCAGCCATCACGATTCCAGATTCTTTAACGCTGACCGAAACGCTTGACCTTTTTAAGCAAGATAGCCAAGACTTTGCTGTGGTGATTAACGAATATGGCCTTACGGTTGGGATCATCACGTTGAAGGACATTTTGTGGCCGGTGATGGGTAACTACGACGTTTGGGCTGACGATCAGATGCTTGTGCAGCGCTCTGACGGCTCGTGGCTTGTGGATGGCTCCACGCCCGTTGACGACATTGAACGTGAATTCGGTATCGAAAGCTTGCCTGACGAAGAAACCTACGAAACGGTCGCGGGCTTCATCATGTACATGCTTCGTCGTGTGCCAAAGCGAGGTGACCATGTGGACTATGCGGGCTATCGCTTTGAAGTGACTAATATGGATGGCTTCCATATTGACCAAGTCTTGATGTATCGCCCTGAACACCGTCACAACGAAAAGAAAAAGGGTGAAAAGCACGATAAGCCGACCGACAAGACGTCCGATAAGCCAACGGATAAGGCTGAAGGTGCAGTAAAGTCTGAGCCCGCGCCAATTGTGCCCACGTCTCACGCTTAAAAAGAAGGATCGCGATGACAACGCCTAAATGCATTGGTCGACGTTGTGCTCGATCTCGCCATATATCGTCACAGTGTGATGCGTGTATCAAAGCGTGTCCTATGGGGGCGCTACAAGTTGAAAGCGGTCGTTTGAGCCTGATTGAGCCTGCGTGTACGGCATGTGGTGCCTGTGTGTCGGTGTGTCCGATGGATGCCCTTGAACTCGATGGGGTGCCAGAACGCCTCAACGTGATGCCCGATGGCTCGTGCCAACTTCGGTGTTCTCGCGCCATGGCGGGTGACGGTCAAGCGATTGGTTGTCAACACGCACTCTCTGAAGAAATGTTGCTCGACGCTTTAGCGCAAGGCGTCAAACGCATCACATTGGTGACAGCTGGGTGTGAAGGGTGCCCCAATCAACCGAACAAGATCCCGACAGACGCTTCAGAGCAACGCTTTAAAGCCTGGCAGGCGACCTTAGGCTTGGGTGTAACGATTTCGCGCCGTATCGAAGTGCCTCAAGACGTGGATGGCGGTCGTCGACACTTATTGGGGATCGTCGCGCGTAAGGCCGCGGCACCGAAACCCCTCGAGACGGTAGAGGACACGACACCCATGGATCCGCAGGCGCCATTTCACCTCACGAAACGCCGTCGACAGTTGATTACGCTCTTAAGACGTTTATTGCCTCAAGCGCACAATCAGGAGACCGCAACGAAAGACGCTTTGTCGCATGTCTTGGTGCCGAGATTTGACGAAGAAAGCTGTACGGCCTGTGGGCTCTGTGCTGCCGTGTGTCCCAATAAAGCGCTTTCTGCCAAAACCGAAGGTGACATTTTTACGATTGTTGCGATTGAAGCGTGTTGTACTGGGTGCGGGCTTTGTACCGATATCTGTACGGCCAATGCTGTGACCTTTGATGAACCTCAGGGAACCGAAGCTTTTTTGAGAGGACGCCCAATCGTTAAGATGACAGCGCGCAATAAACGCCGTCGTTCCGCTTGGGATGGCATCACGCAAAAAGACTTTTCGCGAGCCTTCTTTAATCGGTGATTGACGAGAGCCTAAAGATAACGCTGTTTGAGGTGACACTCTGGCGGCATTTGTCGTTAACGAATCTGCGAAATGGCTTCGCAATAGTGACGATTACACTCACTGAGTGTAGGTACGTAGCCTTCACCGGCAATAAAGGGCTCAATCGCGATGTCTTCGGTTTCGGTGACCGTGAGTACATCGGGCACTGTGCTCGCAAAGGCGTCGAGCATACTGCGTAAGCCTTGAACAATATGAAGCGGTGTACCTACGGGCACCTGAATACGCACAAAGCCAAGGGCACCGCGCTTGATGCTAAAGCCAATTCCATTGGAGAGTAGGGCAACGACACTATCGGCACTCCAAAAGACGCTCCCAATTGACTCTGGATCATGAAGGGACGAATGAACGTGTGTCAAATCGTCAAAAGCCGAGCGAAGCGCCATGGCGGCTTCACGGAACTGCATACGCGAGATGTTATTAAAGCCATCAAGCGCAAAGGTCTTCTTGACCAAAATGCCAAAGTCCGTTTCAACGTCTGTACGAGCATCCGCAAACTGCTTGGGCGTAATACGGACATTGACGAGCTCAGGCTGGTGTTTAAGCCACATGATTACGTCGTCCATGGTGCGACCAACGCGGTTTTCTGCTTTGAGGCGCCCGTTTTCAAAGAGACGCACGAACCAGTCAAACGAATTATGCCAGGCGTTATATTTGTTGACGAAGTCTTCAAGAATGTCGTCAGGCACGTTGCGCGTTTGAAAGGTTTCTTCGATGTGGTGTAAGTCCATCACGGCCACCGCTGAGACCGTGAGTCCAGTCGTCATATGCTCTTCAAGCGCTTGACGAAATGGCACGATATGGAGTTCTCGACGCAGATTAATAACACCAAAGAGCACCGCATAGAGGCGGTACTGCTTGTTGCGCTCAAGCTCATGGAGCTTACTCGTGATGTCATCGACCATGACCGTGTTCCAAAGTAAGCCGTAGCAACGCTCATCCCAAATGAGGACTTGACTAATCAACGCTTCAAAATAAGCGCGCATCACGCTATAAACGATCTCGTGATGAAAGCTCATCACCGAAACACGTAACGTATTGTCTTTTAATAAAAGCGTTTTCATGGCCGCACTTAATGAAGCAACAACGATTTATTCATTATTCAAGCCGTTGAGGTTTTTGTCCATTTAAATGGCCGTAAATACGGGTAATTCAGGATTGAAGTTTGTGAGTCGAAAGAGACTGTCAAGTGAATTTCGCGTTTCTTTGTGGCAAGTATTTGACGTTCTCTCCGTCGTGAACGGCGGAGATTCTCTACTGTGTCAGTAGCTT
>JAHHRH010000074.1 GCA_020025915.1 Sutterella sp. | reverse complement strand
TATTGTCCTTGATCGTCTTGGACGAACTTGAGAAATATCTTGAAAAGAGGGAAATTGCCTTCTGCCGATACGCCGACGACTGTAATCTGTAGCTCGCCCAAAACTTGCAGTTTGTCTCTTTTAACGGTAAGGTTGTTGCTATTAATGATTACCAACGATTACTAAGTAGAGGGGGCCGAAGAAATGGCTAGCGAGATCGCTTCTTTTGATACCTGGACTTTGGATGTGGTTCGTACCATCACGGCGTTTGCGAATACCGATGGCGGCCAGATTCGATTAGGGGTGGGGCGCACAACACTTGATCAAAAGACGACGGATGAGTGGTTAGCTAAACTCCATGCGGTGTTAATGGGTGAAGTAAAGCCCACACTTATTCCTTTTGTGTCTTGCCGTCTTGAAGAGATTGATCACCGCATGGTGTTGGTGATCGACGTGATGCGTGGGACGTCACGGCCTTACTATATCGCTGAAGTGGGTATGTGGCCTGATATGGTCTTTGTGCGTGACCATGCTGCGACAGTGCCTTTGGGCGAAGTCGGTTTAAAGGCCTTGATTGCTGAGAGTAATCCGTCTTTTGAAGCGCAACGCGCCGAAAGTTATGAGTTGACCTTTGATGAGTTGACGAAGGCCGTGCGCCGTCGACATTTGGCTGATGACGAACGCCGTCGTCGGGATTGGGGTTTCGTGGATCAGTTAGGCTGTTCGACACGCGTAGCCCAACTCTTTTCAGACCAAAATACGTCGGTTGTCCGTTTGACCGTCTTTGATGGGGTGACGCCCGAAGACGTGAAAGCGCGTTTGGTGTCTACTGGATCTTTGATTCGTCAGTGGCAGCAAGTCACAGACTTTTTAGAAAAGTTTGCGCCCACACCTTCAGCTAACGAAAGCCTCTTTTTGAGTGCAGCCGATACAGTGCCGGCCGCGGCTTTACGTGAAGCCTTTTTGAATGCACTCATGCATCGCGATTATTCGGTGGATGCGCCGATCGATATTTGGGTGTTCCAAGACCGCATTGTGGTCACGAACCCAGGTGGCCCCAAGCGTGGTGCACAGTTAGACGACATGCTTTTAGGGGTCTCAAGCCCACGTTATCCACATGTTGCTCAGATGTTTGAACGTTTAGGCTTGGCAACGGGCGCTGGCGTCGGTTTAAACCGCATTCGCTTGGCGTATCAGGGTCGTCAGGTTTCCCCTGAATTTAAAGCAACGAGCCATGCATTTCAGGTGATTTTGCCTAATGGCCATGCTGTCCAAAAGACTAACACAAATCCCGTGGCAAATATGCCGGTAGAAAAGCCCCTTGTGAAGTCTCTCGTTGTGAACATGCCGGTGAATCAACCCGAACCGCAGACGTCGTTACCGTTGCCTTCGACGCAAGAGCCGCTAGTTCACCACCCTGAATCGATGACGATGGAAGACATCAAGATGCGCGAAATTTTGGCGCTCCTTGACACCCGTGAGACGATTACGCGCCGAGAAGTCGATGAGGCGCTAGGCGTAAGCCAGTCGACAGCAAGTAACGTGATCCGTCGTATGTTGGAGTTGGGTCTCTTACGTAAGATCGGTAGCGGTCGACTCTTGCATTACGCTAAGGCTTAAAGCTTGCTAGGTTAGGCCTTGGGTGCAGAGGGCGTCAGAGAGGCCGTGCGATCGGTTAGATCTGCGCCCTCTCGACGCGGTGCACCTGAGGCATAACCACGGGAGGTCGCGCGAGGCTTTGCCTTCGCTTTGACACATTCGTCAGCAATAAAAGCTTCGTATTCACTCACAAAAGCGTCTAATGGCGTTTGGCCAGCTTCAACGAGCTTTAAACGCTCTTCAAAGTGTGCGGTCATCGCAGCGCTACGAATGCGAGGCGAGACTTTCTTTAAAAGATTGCGACCCACTTCGGTGCAGTGTAAGAATTTGCCTTCGGTTTCAAGGTAGGTTTTACGCTTGAGTTCAGCAATGATGGCGGCACGCGTGGCAGGGGTGCCAATGCCGCCCGCTTCTTTGAGCATGGCTTGCCCCTTGGGGTCGTCATAGCCACGCCAAATATTTTCCATGGCTGCAATGAGCGTCCCTTCGGTAAAGAAGGATGGAGGTTTGGTTTTGTCTTCTCGACCCTTGATGGCTTTTACTTCAGGGGTGTCGCCCTTTTTGAGGGACGGCAAGGTTTGTGCGTCATCCTCATCCTGATCGGTGCTATCGCTTTCGTCGCCTTCTTTTTTGGCCTTTTTCTTTTTGGCTTCAACAGCGGCTTTGTCTTTGGCAAAAAGGACTTTCCAACCTTCAACGCGCACGACTTTACCCTTGGCGACAAAGGTTTCGCCACCAATCTCAATCATGACTTCGGTCGCATCAAATTCGTGCACCGGAAAGAACTGCGCAATATAGCGACGAACAATCAGACGATAGAGTTTTTCTTCGTTGGCCGAGAGCGCACCGGGCTTCACAGAATTGGCAACGGGCACAATCCCATGGTGAGCCGTGATCTTTTTGTCATTAAAGGTCGGACTCTTGAGTTTGGGGTCGGCCTTCGCGCACGCAGCGGCAGAGGCTGGATAGTTTTGCGCGACGGCAGCAAGTACCGCAGGCGCATCGCCATGTTGAGATTCAGGCAAATAACCACAGTCCGTACGCGGATAACTCGTGATCTTATGCGTTTCGTAGAGTGATTGACAAACACGCAAGGTTTCTTCTGCCGTCATGCCAAAGCGTTTACTCGCTTCAATCTGGATGTCAGCCAAGGAGTAAGCTTTGGGCGGATAGGCTTTGCGACGTTTGGTGGTGGCAGAAGTCACAGTACCGTGCGTTTCTTGACTGAGTTTTTCAACGAGAGCACGACCGATCTCGAGGTCTGTCAAGAGTTTCCCTTCTTCATCGAGCCCCCTTTGGTCAGTCTTGGGTTTCCAACGCGCCGTAAAAGGCGTGGCGTCATGCAATAAGTCAGCTGAAATCGAGAGGTAGGGGACAGGTACGAAATTACGTACCACATAGTCGCGACGCGCCACCATAAATAGGGTAGGCGTCTGCACGCGGCCCACGGCTAAAAGTCCATCGTTATTCGTGAGCGTATAGGCGCGTGATAAATTCATGCCTAAAAGCCAGTCCGCACGCGAGCGACCGCGCGCTGCATCACGCATCCCTGCGTAGTCGCGGTTATCAAAGAGCTTATTGAGCCCCTTACGAATCGAAGCGGGGTCAACGGCCGACACCCAAAAGCGTTCGACAGGCTTACGGTTACGAAAGTGCTCTAACACTTCATCAACTAAGAGCTGGCCTTCACGGTCCGGGTCACCGGCATTAACAACACTGGTCGCGGTTTTAAGTAACTTACCAATGGCAGAAAGCTGCTTTTTAGCCCCGGCATCGCCTTTTGTGAGCATTTGCCAGGTCTGAGGAAAGATCGGCAAGTCTTGCAGACGCCAAACCTTCTTCCCTTTTTTGGTTTTAGGAATGTCGTCTGGCAAATACGCGTCGGGTTCGGCTTGTTCTAACAGATGACCAAAGCACCAGGTCACGACTATGTCTTGTTTGCATGTAATAAAGCCGTTACCTCGAGAGACCACGCCGAGTTCAGTGGCAATGGCTTTGGCAACCGACGGTTTTTCTGCGATAAAGAGTTTCATAGAAAAGTAGGCGCGGAAACTTCTGTCTTAAGACGGGATTTAATGACAACAATATTTCAAAAGTAGAGTGACCAAAGTCTACAGGTATTAACGTCAGTTTGCGTCCTTTGGATTGAGCATAGGTATTAGACAGTGGGTGTCTGGTCAGTACAGGTGGAAAAGGGTGGCATGATTGGCAAACATTCGAAAAATCTTTAGAATTTTGTCAAGGCTACGCTATGTGCGTCGAAACCTTGATTCGCTTTCGTCACATTGAATTGCGTGATAGGGTATAAGCAAAATATCGTAGCAATCATGTTAAAGCAACAAAAAATGCGACAAATAGTTTTTATCTAATAAAGCCATAAGAAGATTCAATCGTAGGTAACTCAGGATTACTACTGAAATTTGAACACGGCTTAACAAAAGAGAACGGCTTTCATTATTCTGTTTCAGCTAAAAAGAATAATGATGCATAAAAACTCCGTATTAGTGCTTAAACTACACGATTTCCTTTCTGAGAGAGAGCATTAGGGTTTAACGAAATTTCATAAAACTTTTGATAGGATCACCACACATTCAAACAAAAAGGAGGACTTTTGAATGACGACTTACAATAGTGGATCGATTTTTCGAGTCCGTTATCCTTTGCCTTGCGCTTCCCACTATTCTCGTTGGGAAATACCACCTGCCTCGCCTGTGGTCAATACGTTGATTCGCCGTCGCGATAGCCAGTTGCAGGCCATGCATCCTAACTCTTTGCAGGAAGTGCGTCGTCGTGCGCTGAAGATGCTTGATGATGGCATGAACTGTGTCCAGATTGCGCGTGAATTGAGCGCGCATCCGCAGACGATCCGTAAGTGGAAGCGTCATCGTGAGAACTATGGTGAAGAGGTCTCCGTGACGGGCCTTAAGCGTGGTCCGAAGGCCATTGGCCGCCGTGCGGGTTAAGTCACAACCGAATTCATTCCTAAATGGAAGAAGGGGAGAACCTGCTCATGGTACCAAACACCATGAGCAGGTTCGTTTTTTGGTGCTCCTCGATAAGTCAAGGATACGCCTAAAGTCCAACCACAACCCAAAACAAAAATACAAACAAAAAACGAGGTAGTGCCGCTTGAGAATAACCTCGTTTTTTGTATTTCGTTTGATTAACGAATGATCTTCATCATGAGTGACGCAACGACCTTGCCGTAGACGACGAGTTTTTGGTCTTCAGCGGGTTCGCTGGCATAGCGCTTCACGTTGTCAACGCGGATGTCGCATGTGCCATCCACGAGCGGTTGCACACGGCGTAATTCGCGTCCTTCGCCGACCTGAATGAGGTAAACGCCGCTACCCTTAATGGACGTGATTGAACGGTCAATCACTACCACATTGCCGCCCTTAATCGTCGGGGACATGTCGTCGGAAGGCTGCGTATAGAGAATAAGGTTTTCAGGGTCTGTGTTGAACATGGTTTTAGCGGAATTCACGGTCAACGACAACCCAAAGGTGTCGTCACTCTCAGGTCTCGGACGAATCACAACTTCGTCACGACCTGAGGCATGTTCACCATAGGTCAACCAGTGGGCAGACACACCAAACACATCAGCCATACGCTCGAGATAAATCACGCGCGGAATGGCCTGGTTGGCACACCACTTGGAGATGGAAGGCTGAGCAATGTCAATACGCCGAGCGAGTTCGCGCATCGACAAGCCAGAACGTTTGAGTTCGGTGGCAATACGGCCACCGAGAGTGTCGGCAGAGATGGGATTCAAAATAGTCCTCTTTTTTTGCGCTTTGTATTTACTTCGGGATCGTGGTTTTGTATCAATCCAATGGCAAATACCGTATGGCTGATACTCAAAACCTCTAATAAGATACTAGAAAATGAACGATCAGTTCCTAGGGATAATACGTAGATTGTTTGTTTGATGTCGGTAATGACCCTTGCAATAAGCGTTTTTGAATGATTTAATTGACGTGCACTTCAAACGGTAAAAAAAGTTACGTATGATAAAAACGCTACTCTAAGAGTAGAGAGTAAGTGGTTATTTTTTTAAAAAAATGAATCCGATAATTGAATGGTTTCGTTGTCGGAGAATCGTTTCGAGAAAGAAAATGTTACGAATTCGTAACGTTTGTTTGTTCCCGATAGGGTTGTTTGCTCGCCTTTATGATCACTTTCATGCGCCGTTACCCAATCTCGGAGTAAAGCCTCGTCTTTTAGGGCGGAGATATAAGCCGCGCAGTTTTAGGTTAATCAGGCGTCTTCTGATTTTCGATGTATGTCTTAATCATCGAGAGGGGAGTTCCGCCGCAGCTTGCGGCGAAATACGAAGGCGACCACAAGCCGGATCCAAAGCCTCTTTCGAACCGAGTCAGCGATTACTTTCGGATCATTCGGCTAGAAACGCCCTTGAGGCTATTGACGAGCTTCGAAACGGAAACAATGGGAGGATAGTTCACCAACAGGTGGACATGATCTCGTTCGCCGTTCATTTCGACAAGCTCTGCATTGAAATCCTTGCAGACGCTCTCAAAGATGTCTTTGAGGAATCCAAGTTGGTCTGCTGAAAAGCGTGCCCGCCTGTATTTGGTCACGAAGACCAAATGAACATGCATCATGAATACACAGTGTCTTCCCTTTAGGACATCGATGTTTTGGATCGTACCTTCTTTCGAAAGACTAAGCAGAATATGGGTATGCTTATACGCCAAGGCTTTTCGTTCAAACTGAAACCTGACGGAGCTCAGGACAGGAG
>JAHHRH010000073.1 GCA_020025915.1 Sutterella sp. | reverse complement strand
CCCCTCCTTTTCATCATAGAGGGTGAGAACGGATTTGTCCTCATGTCCATTTTTCAACCCAAAGCAGTCAATTACTTCAGGCCGAGGACAAGTTCAGCGATCTGAATGGCGTTCGTGGCGGCACCTTTACGCACTTGATCGGCACAACAGAAGAGCGTCAACGAACGGTTAAAGCTAGCGGCGTCAGCCGATAAGTCGCGACGCACACGGCCAACGTAGACCATGTCCTGGTCGCTCGTTAACATCGGCATCGGGTATTGCATGGCTTCTGGATCGTCACAAAGGACCACGCCCGGGGCATCCGCCAAAAGTTCACGCGCCTTTTCAGGGGTGATATCCTTTTCAAATTCGATTGTGATGGCTTCGGAGTGAGAGCGCATGATGGGCACACGCACGCACGTGCAAGCAACGCGAAGCGTGTCGTCATGAAGCATCTTGCGACCTTCATTTTGCATCTTGAGTTCTTCAGACGTGTAACCAGCGTCATTAAACCCGCCAATCTGCGGAATAAGGTTGTAGGCAATCGGATAAGCAAAGCAGGAGCCTTCTATACGTTCGCCATCAGCAGCCTTGACCTCAGCTTCTAAAGTATCAATCCCGGCCTTACCTGCACCACTTACAGCCTGATAGGTGGAGACCACCATACGGCGAATGCGAGCATAGCGATGTAATGGCATAACGGCGGTCAAGCCAATAATCGTGGCGCAGTTAGGGTTGGCAATGAGGCCCTTGGAGAGTTTTACGTCTTCAGGGTTGACTTCAGGAATGACGAGTGGCACGTTTGGATCTAAACGGAAGGCGCTCGAATTGTCCACGACGTGGATGCCCATCTCTGCAGCGGCAGGCAAAAACTTTTTGGCAACAGGATTGTCAGCAGCGCCCAAAAGGAGGTCTAAGCCCTTGAAGGCTTCAAGGCTTGCCTCTTGTACAACTACGTCTTGACCTTCATAGGTCATGATTCGACCCGCGGAGCGTGCGCTACCAAAGAGACGCAGTTCGCTAATTGGGAACTTGCGTTCGGCAAGCACCGTAAGCATTTGCTGACCGACGGCGCCCGTAGCGCCCAAAATACCGACCTTATAGTTAGCCATGATGAATATCTCCTACGAGTTAGTTGGCTTCAGCCTGAGCCTTGACTTCGTCGGCTTCGGCAGCAAAGGTTTGATATAGGCAAGCGATAGCAGCCTCAAAGTCCTTGTTGAGCACTCCTACAATGATATTTAATTCAGCGCTCCCCTGAGCGATCATACGCACGTTGATACCAGCGTTACCT
The DNA here is from genome assembly GCA_020025915.1 of Sutterella sp. GTDB lineage: Bacteria > Pseudomonadota > Gammaproteobacteria > Burkholderiales > Burkholderiaceae_F > Sutterella. The sequence goes on along the minus strand of JAHHRH010000073.1, from coordinate 5,243 downwards.
AGCGCTGCGAAGAGACGTGCAGAAGTCCCAGGACGCGAATTCATGTTACGACCGACCGTAGCAATCAAGGCAAACGGTTCGGTCAAGCGAATCACATCGGGTTGCATCGTTTCTTTGATGCGAGCGATGATTTCGTAGATGTTGTTCTTGACGTCGGACTTATTGACAACCACGCTAAAGGAGTCTATGCCAGAGGGAAGGTGTTCCACCGAGACGCCATAGTGCTCAAGAATGCTGAGCACTTCACGCACGAAGCCTACTCGGTTAGACATGTTCTTCTTCGAAATTTCGATGGCGATGAAGTCTTTCTTGCCAGCGATACCCGTCACCAAAGCGCCCTTGGGGTTGGGGGCAATCTTGTCTTGCACGATTGTGCCTGGATCTTCGGGGCGGTTCGTATTCAAGACGTGAATCGGGATGTTGCGTTCGCGAAGCGGGAAAACAGCGTCTTCATGAAGAACGCTCGCCCCCATGTAAGAGAGTTCACGAAGTTCAGAGAACGTGATTTGTTCGATATTCTTGGGATTGTCGACCACGCGCGGGTCGGCCATCAAGAAGCCTGAAACGTCCGTCCAGTTTTCGTAGACGTCTGCATTGATGCAACGCGCCAAAATGGAACCTGAAATATCGGATCCGCCACGGGACATCACACGGATGTTGCCGTCTGGAAGGCTACCGTAAAAGCCCGGCATTACAAAGCGGTCGCATGTTTCAAGAATAACGTGTAAACGTTCGGCCGTTAGGTCGAAATTAAACGTACCGTCAAAGTTGATGGCGATCACGTCTTTTGCATCAATGAACGGGAAGCCAAGATAGTCAGCCATGAGGCGAGACGTGAAGTATTCGCCACGGCTCACGATTTCGTCCACCGTCATGTCAGGGAGTTTGTCGCGCATTTCGGCGAGTTCTGTTTCGATATCCGTCGTAAGTCCAAGTTCGTCGCGGATTTCGCGGAAGCGTTCGCAGATCATCGTAAAGAGCGGCAGGTAGTCGACGTGATAGGTCACGTGCGCCTGGCAAAGATAAAGCAGGTCGGTGATCTTGTTGTCGCCCTTGAAACGTTTGCCAGCAGCAGAGGACACCACAAAGCGGCGACCAGAGTCGGCCTCAATAATGGCCTTAACCTTCTTAAATTGCTCGGCGCAGGCGACGCTACTGCCGCCAAATTTCGTAATCTTAATCATTATATTGTTTACTCCATACCTTCAGGCTCAAAGGCGAGGAAGGATTGCTTTTCGTGGGCGATCCGGACAAGCTCTGCTAAAGGACGTCCGGCGATCGTTTCATCGGAGAAGAAACCCGTACCGCAGAGAAGGGTAGGGTCATACGTCAGTGTGCGACCTAGCTGCGTGTTTTCAGCTACGCCACGAGTGAGAGAAATCAGGTCTTGTATCATAGCGTCGGCTGTTGGTTTGCCACCCGCGCCTTGCCCGGTCAGCATCAAGGGACCGACGAGGTCGCCTTTGAGGGCGCCATAGTTCAAGTTGTTGTGAATGTTGGCTGGAATGCTCGAAACGGGCACACGAATAGGTACTACGCCAGCGGCATAACGCTCGCCAATACGGCGAGCAAGCATCATGAGGCGAAGGTGGTAGCCGTCAGCTAAGTGACGAGCAATCTCTTCATGCGTGATACGCTCAACGCCTGACATGGGCATTTCGGAAGCAACGAGGCCATTAAAGGCGAGGCTCGCAGAAATCACCGCCTTATTACGTAAATCTGCCCCTGTAATGTCGGCCGTCGGATCTGCTTCGGCATAACCCAAACGTTGGGCTTCGGCAAGCGCTTCATCAAATGAAAGTCCAAAGCGCTCCATGTGGTCGAGTATATAGTTGCATGTTCCATTGAGAATGCCAGAGACTTCGGTGACATTATCTAAACGCGTTGTCTTCTTGATCATTTCGATCCAAGGCATACCGCCCCCACAACTCGCTTCATAAAGGAGTTTTACTCCTTTGTCGTTAGCGAGTGTTGTCAGCCCATCGAGATCGGCGGCCAAAGCGGCCTTATTGGATGTGACAACATGCTTACCGGCTGTGAGTGCAGCACGGATATAAGCGAGCGCTGGATCGCGTCCGGGCAATGCCTCGACGATGCATGTGACGGACGGGTCAGCCAAAATGGCTTCAAAGTTGTCGGTCATCTGAGGACCGACCGCTTTACCCGCACGGCGAAGGATCCACTGTACCCTGACGCCGCTGTCACGTTCACGGAGTATGCTGGCAACAGATTGGCCGACGGTTCCGTATCCAAGTAATCCAATATTCAAAGGGAACTCCGTTCGAAAGAATTGGGTGATGCGACAGGTGCTGACTTAGTGGCAAAAAAGACAATAAGCCATCCTATTGATCATACCGAACTATCGCCCGTTTCACCCTTAGATGTCCGCCCTAGGAGATATGTCTTAGAGGTACGAAAAAAGTGTTTTATGCCTTGCACGGTGCGCGATTTGTGCAACAATCAAAAGATAACTTGGAGTGTTTGCGGCTGAAGTTACGCGTTCCGCAAACAGGACACTTTTTTGAGGTTGTGATGATTTACCACAGTACGAGAAATAATGCCGAAGGGGTGAATGCCCGAGAAGCGCTTTTGAAAGGTCTGTGTGATGACGGTGGTCTCTATGTGAGCGATGCTTTGTTGACCGCTCGGTTTCCCATGAATGAACTCGTGGGACTAAGCTATCGCGAGATCGCAACACGTGTTTTCTCTCTCTTACTTGATGATTTCACCCCTGAAGAATTGGCCTTGGGTGTTGAGCGCGCCTATGGCGAAACGTTTGATACGCCCGCTGTCACCCCCGTGACTCGTGTCGGAAACGAGTGGTTGCTTGAGCTCTATCATGGTCCCACGTCTGCCTTTAAAGACGTCGCGCTTTGCATGTTGCCGCAATTGATGTCGGCTGCGCTCAAAGACACGGGCCGTCGCGTGATGATCGCCACGGCAACGAGTGGTGATACGGGTAAGGCTGCGCTCTCAGGTTTTAAGGATGTGCCAGGCATCGGTATTACGGTCTTTTATCCGCATGGCAAGGTTAGCGACATCCAGTATTTGCAGATGTCGACACAAGCGGGTGACAACGTCGCAGTGGCCGCGGTTGAAGGTAATTTTGACGACGTTCAAAGTACTGTGAAGACGATCTTTGCGTCTAGCCTAAAAGCCGAATTAGCCGAAGAAGGTGTTCAGCTTTCGTCTGCCAATTCGATCAATATTGGCCGCCTCGTGCCTCAGGTGGTGTACTACTTTGATGCTTATCGTCAGCTCGTTGAGGCGGGTGCCATCAAGTTGGGTTACCCGGTTGACTTCTCTGTTCCGACGGGTAACTTTGGTGACGTTTTGGCGGGTTACTATGCACGTGCCATGGGGTTACCTGTTCGTCACTTTATTGTGGCGAGTAACGCGAATAATGTGCTCACGGATTTCTTGACGACGGGTGTTTATGACCGTAATCGTCCGTTCGTTAAGACCATTACGCCGAGTATGGACATTCTCATTTCAAGTAACCTTGAACGCATGCTCTACTACGCCTCTAAGGGCAATACTGCTTTGATCGCGAAGTGGATGAGTGACTTGAAGACGACTGGTGTCTTTAAGGTCGAGGGCAACATCCTCGCTGAGATTCAGGGGCTCTTTAAGTGCGGTTGGGCCGATGATGCCGCTACGAGCGTTATGGTTCATGAAGCTTGGCATAAGAATCACCGTCTCATTGATCCGCATACGGCTGTGGCTCTCAAGGTCGCGCGTGAACGCGACGATCAGTCGGTACCCTGTGTGGTGCTCTCGACGGCAAGCCCCTATAAGTTCTGCCGCGATGTCTATGTTGCCGTGAAGGGCGAAGCGCTCCCTGGCGACGCCGATGGTTTTGCTTATATGGATGCCCTTACTGCCTTGACTGGCGAAGTGCCGCCGAAGTCCTTGGCCGAATTGCGTACGCTCCCTGTGCGCCATAAGGCCGTAGTGACGCCCGAAGGTATGGCTGATGTGATTCGTGCCGCAACGATGAAAGCTTAATAAGGATTTTTTGATGAAAATTACGGTGACTGTGCCGGCCTCCACGTCGAATTTGGGGCCTGGTTATGACTCTTTAGGGATGGCTCTCTCTCTTAAGGCCAAGTTTGCGATTGAACCGAGCGATACTTTAGTCGTCGAAGGTTGCCCTGAGGCCTATTGCAATGCGGACAATTTGGTCATTCAGGGCTTCCGTAAGGTGTACGAAAAGGTGGGTAAGGCGATGCCGCCCGTTCATTTGACGATTGAGTCTGATGTGCCTGTGGCGCGTGGTCTAGGGTCGTCGAGCACGTGTATTGCGGGTGGTATGGCCGCGGCAAATGCGATGTTGGGGAATCCACTTACAACGGATGACCTTTTTCAGTTGTGCACAATGTTTGAAGGGCATCCCGACAATGCGGCACCTGCCTTTTTCGGTGGTTTGACGGCAAGCTTTATGCATGAAAATAAAGCAGTAGCTGTACCTTTTATGCCGAATCCGGATTGGCGCTTTGTGGCGATCATTCCTGACTACGAAGTGCGTACAGAAGAAGCTCGCCGCATTGTGCCTAAAGAAATCTCTTTGGCGACGGGGGTGCACACGATGTCGCATGCGCTCGCGATGGTGCGTGGGCTTGAAACGGGTGACGAAGCACTTGTGCGTCAGGCTTGTGTCGATAAGCTCCATGAACCATATCGCCGTACACTCATTGCCGAGTACGATATTCTTCGTGAACTCTCTTTAGAAGCTGGAGCGGCGACGTTCTTTATTAGTGGTTCAGGATCCACTTTGATCGCTGCAACATGTTCTGAAGACGTGGCCCGTACCATCACGGACAATGTTGGTAAACACTATCCGCACTTCATCTCGAAGATCCTCACGGTCTGCCATGAAGGGGCAGTCGTAATGGTTGAAGAATAGCTAGCTTTTTTAGATCGAGTTCATACGAGGACACCATGACAAAACAAGTATTGATTATTGATGCCGGTTGTAAGGTCGATGACCATGGCGGTACTTTAAATCATGCGTTTGCGGATCTTGTGGCCAAGACGTTAGAGTCGCTCGGTTGGCGACCGGATATTACGCGAATCGATGATGGTTGGTGTGTTGAGAATGAGGTCGAAAAAGTGCTTAAGGCTGATCTTCTGATCAGTGAGCTACTCGTGCCTAAAGGCACAAGCTTCCAAAACAACAAACTAAACCGGAGCTCGGCTTGTCTGTCGTCCCTTCTCTTTTGACGCTTCGCCGGACACTGCTT
>JAHHRH010000072.1 GCA_020025915.1 Sutterella sp. | reverse complement strand
CAGAAGACGCTGAATGCGCCATTGATAACCCACGATGCGACCTATCAAAAGAACGATCACAGGGATCAAGAAGGGAAAGGCAATTACAGAAGTACCAATCAGCCAATCGAGCATAATCACAAAAAAAGCAAGGATCAAAAGTGCATGGATCTTAGCACGATTGTTCCTTGCTTCTAAGTGGTAGGGCGAAGGTTTTACGGGTTAAGGCGAATTAACGCACCAAAAATAGCGGTGTTTCGCAAAGGGTTTCAACGCTCAAAGCGGTCGAACCTACTAAAGATGCCACCAACATGCTGTAGCCATGGCTACCCATCAAGACCATGTCAATGGAACGCTGCTCACAATAGGTGGCAATGCTTTCACCAGGTTCACCATAAACCGTGACCGTTGTGGTCTTCATGCCGGCGTGTTGCAAGGTGCTTTCTATCAAGGCGCCCACGCTACCAGCGATAAAGGGAGTGGTTTCAACCGTGCCTACAGGCTTATCGGGCGTCGCCTTTTCTACGTGAATCAAGTCAAACTGAGCACCTGGCTTAAAGTGATCCATATGCGCCTGCAAAAAGGCCAACACACGACGGCTATGATCAGAGTTGTCAACGGCGATGGCCAAATAATCCATCGGTAAGATGGACGGCACTTCTTCACGAATCAAGAGGATAGGGCGGTGAGACTCATGGACAACCTCTTGAGAAACTGAGCCTAATAATAGACCGCCAAAACTGCCCTTACCAGTCGTCCCCATAATCACGAAGTCAGCCTTATAGGCGTCAGCGGCCTTCACGATTGTTTCAGCAATAGGACCCACACCATAGGTCACCGTCACTTTATCAGAACGATTCGGGAAAATATCATCCACCAAACGGAAGACGCCTGCGGCTTCTTCGCGATAGAACTCATCTTCGGTTTGCGGATTAAAGGCCGTCATAATACGCGCTGAAGCAGGTTCAAGCGCTACAAAAAGACAAATCTCAGGGTCGTCCCCCAAGAAAGCAGGCTGAGCAGCCACATAGCGTACAGCATTGAGGCTACGTTCAGAGCCATCGATCGGAATAAAAATTCTCATGGTATTGGTCCTTTTTTCTGCCTTGGTCTGAGGCTTTTTCTCATACGTCTAATTTAATGATATGAATAACACGGTCACTTGTTGCGGGTTATATGCAAAAGTTGATTGAAGCGCTTGACGCTTATCAAAAAAACTCGCAAAGCCTAACATCAAGCAACTTTGCGCCCAGTGAAACCCGAGCGCCCTTTAACCGTATTGTTCAATACAATGCTATAAAACCATTATATATTGACTCGATCGAAATCGATCCTAGAACACAAAAGTTTACGGATTAACCTTAGTATAGACGCACTAGATCATGAACCCTAGGTCGTCAAGTTAGCATGACGAAGTCGAACAGAGAGAGGTACACAAGGATCAAGCCTAAAAAGCGCCAAACGACCGATTTCAGTGATACGTCCGTCACAATGGTCGTTACCAGTGCGCTTCAGATAATGAATAGCCGCATTTAAGGCCTGTTGCCCAGCGCCTTCAGGCGCTAACAGCCATTCGGTCGGTATCACGATTAACCTAAAACTGCGCGGCTTATATCTCCGCCCTAAAGGACGAAGCTTTACGCCGCAATTGGGTAAAGAAGAGAGAATAAGCAAAACGGCGCCTGTTCATTGGAGCGCCGTTCTTCATTTTATGCCTTTAGAAAGGCCAAGAGTTCTTCGACATGGGTTTTGGCTTTGACGCCATAAAGCCCCGCCTTAATCATGCCGTTTTCATCGATCACAAAGGTCGAGCGTTCAATTCCTCGGCACTTTTTGCCGTACATCATTTTTTCTTTCATGACGCCATAGGCATTACAAGCCAACTCTTCTTTGTCAGCCAAAAGCAAAAAATTCAACCCCTGACGATCTCTAAATCCACAATGGCTCTTCACGCTATCGCGAGAAACACCGACCACCTGGTAGCCCAAGGCTTCAAAGTCAGCCAAGTGGTCTCGAAAACCCAGCGCTTCGGTCGTACAACCAGCGGTATTATCTTTCGGGTAGAAGTAAAGAATCAGGCCACGACCTTTAAAGTCATCGAGCGTCACGGGCTTGTCGTCGTAGCCAGGTAATGAAAAAGCAGGGGCGGATTGCCCCGCAGCCAATTGAATACGAACTATCATCGTGACTCCTACAAAATAGTTACGAAAAAAATAACACGAACTCAGTCATTTGTTTTAACTAAATCGCGCGTAGAGCAATTGCTCAAAAAGATCTAGGGCAAAATGAAGTTAAATGCCTCTATTAAACTTATTACTTTTTCAAAACTATGGCTCAACTCGATTTCGTCAATGGCACGACCTATTGTTCGTTGTCTGTGAGATCTCACCAGGAAGAACGCGTTCTTTCCCGCCATGTATCCACCACAGTTACATCTCGAATTCCGTGTAGCTGAGGGCTTCAGTTTGTTTGGCAAGCTTACCCATCCTCGTATGCCTGATGTAGTTCTTGCCCATCGGATCAGCGGTTTGCCACAGACCTCCTTCAGATTCCGCCTCGCGACGGACCCCATTGCATCCGGCTATGCACTTAGTTCGAGCAGCTGCGCTCGGGACTTTCATCCGTTAGAACGCACCCATCTTGGGCGCACCAAAATAAAGCCCTCAAAGGGTGACCTTGAGGGCTAGGTAGACGAAAAGTCTAATGACTACTTGCGGAAGGCGGCTTCAAGGGCCGGTACAACCTGCTTCTTACGGCTCATAACACCGTCGAGCCAGAGGTTCTTACCTTCTTCATAGGTCTTGCCAAATCCTTCAGCGATACGAGCAGGATCGTCAGAAACCATGAGAAGTTCAGAGCCTTCCTTCATGATGTCCGTGAGAAGAAGGAGGGCAGAATGACGGCCTTCTTCACCCTTAACGGTAGCGAGTTCAGTTTCAAGCTTAGCCTTAACGTCGGCCACGAGATCAAGCGAAACGAGTTCGAGCTGACCAACGCCAACCTTGCAACCATTCATGTTGAAGTCCTTGAAGTCACGGAAGATCAAGGAGCGCGGCGTGCAACCAGCCACAGCGGACTTGGCTGTGAAGAGTTCCATACCGAGGGCATTGATGTCTTCAATACCAGCGATCTTGGCGAGTTCTTCGGCAACTCGACGGTCCGTATCGGTCGTCGTCGGAGACTTGAAGATCACCGTGTCAGAGAGGATGGCGCAGAGCATGGCGCCTGCGATATTGGCCGGGATCTGGAAACCCATGTAATCGTACATCAACTTGAGGATGGTGTTCGTGCAACCCACCGTCCAGATGATGCATTCAAGCGGAGAGGTAGAGGTGACATCGCCCAACTTATGGTGGTCAACAATACCCTTCAAATTGCACTGATCGATATCAGCCGGAGCCTGACCCTTGTCGGAGTAGTCAACGAGGTAAACATCACGACCAGCCACGCTCGTCACAACTTCCGGGGCTTCGAGACCGAAGCGTTCAAGAATGAAAGCCGTTTCCGGAGCGGGCGTACCCTGAGCAGCCGGCACCACATCGAGACCGCGAAGCGTGTAGAGATGTGCGCAAGCAATGGCGGAAATAATGCTGTCGGAGTCGGGGTTCTTATGACCAAGAATGAGTGCGGACACTTGTTAGCCCTTTAAATTTAAGTTAAAGAAAAAGCTCGTCTATTGTACCGAAGTTTAGCGATGCGAGTCACTCGAGTCACTCTTCGTACGCCCCTAAAAAGCCAATCTTTAGCCAAATTCGACGCTTTCTCGAATTCGACGAGCACGACCAAGATCTTAATCTGTCATCAAAACCACACTTAAACGTCATTTTGATGACACAACTAAGCGCCATAATTCGCCTCGATGAGTTGAGCCTCATCGGTGTTATTTGTTGAAATTAGGAAAAATCATGAAACGTCGTCTTTTTTTGCAGACTGTCCTTGGTTCTTTTGCCCTTCCGATCGCTGGCCAGTCGTTGGCCGCAACCGTGACCTCTGAAACGATTCAGTTGCCTGCTGCGTCAGACATTATTTCTAAGTTTGGTTTTGTCACTGACGTCCACTATTGCGTCAAGCCCATCACCCGTATTCCGCACGAAGATAGCGTTCGCGTCTATCGTGATACGCTCGCTAAACTTCGTCAGGCGACTGACCTCTTTAACGTGAGCGATATTGACTTTGCGATTGAACTCGGCGATTTTAAGGACTGCAATGACGATGGCGACCGTTTAGGTACGTTGCGCTACCTCCAAACGGTCGAACGAGAATTCGCTCGCTTTAATGGCCCGCGCTACCACGTCGCTGGGAACCATGACTTTGACAAAATCACCTATGAAGACTTTGTCTCCAACATCACCAACCATGGTGACGCAAACGGTAAGCTTTACTATGCATTTGTCAAAGGTGGCGTAAAGTACATCGTCCTTGACGCTTGCTACAACAACCTTGAAGGCGAACATTATTCTGAAGGCAACCTCGACTGGCAGGTCGCTTATATTCCGACTGAAGAGTTGAAGTGGCTCGAAAAAGAACTTGCCACTGGCACTGAACCCGTCATTGTCTTTACGCACCAGTTACTTAATAGCTGGGACGAAAATCCGATTCCAAAGGCCTTCTTCATTAAGAATTGCGATTCGGTGGTCTCGATGCTCGAAAAGAGTAAGCGCGTTTTAGCTGTGCTATCTGGTCACTACCACAAGGGATTCTATTCTGAGCGTAACGGCATTCACTACGTCGTTAATCAAGGCATGGTTGAACAGCCAATTCCACACAACGTCTTTGGTATTGTCTCTGTCGACAAGCACCATAATGTCTACGTGCAGGGTATCTACAACGAGCGCTCTCATGTGTGTAAGCGCGCTTAATAAGAACCCTTTAGGGTTCTATTAGGCAAACGCCTAAGCTTATAACTTGGGCGTTTGTCTTTTGGTCAATTCGATCATTCCCACCACGGTTCAAATACAGGAAAGTCGGACGGTGCTTCAAAGTGAACTGGTACGCCAGTGCGTGGATGAGGGAGCGTTAATTCGGCTGCGTGTAAGCAAAGTCGAAAGCCTGGGACTTCTGCCAAAATGCCCATCGGTCCATAGAACGAATCACCATCAATCGCGAGGCCAATCCCTTGACGATGTGCACAATGCACACGCAATTGGTGAGTTCGCCCGGTTTCAGGCCAAAGGCTCACAATAGCTTTTTCATGCCCCTTCGCATCCTTTTCGATACGTAAAAGTTCCCAATCGGTGGCAGACGGCTTACCCGTTTCGCTTTCTAAAAGCACACACTGACGCGGCCGGTCTAATCTGTTTAAAGCTAAGGGGAGGGTGATGTGACCGCTCGTTGTGTTGGGTACCCCAGTGAGACGTGCCTCATAGCGCTTCATTGCGAGCCCAGACCTAAAGACTTCATGCAGTGAACGTTCAGCGTCGAGATTGCGCGCGAAAAGGAGTACCCCTGACGTATCCATATCTAACCGATGAACGATACGTAAAGGTCCGTACGTCTTTTCAAGAATCGACAAGGTCGAAATGGTTTCACGTACCCCTGGCACAGACGCTAAGCGTGACGGTTTATTGACCACCACAATATCATCGTCCACATAAAGAACGGGCACTTCGGGCACGGCATCTTCACCCACATGGGGTTCAACGCCTAAATAAGGAATGCCTTCAACCAAGGCTTCAAAAAGTAGCTTCGCAGCGGCTCTCGGTGAATAGACGGCGCAATTATGACGAATTTCATGCGCAGGGCTTCGACCAACCCACCATTCCATAACACCAACAGGGATTGATCCATCTTGCCGACGATTATGATCAAGCAGCAGCGAAACAGCCGGATCTGTCAACGCATCTAAAAAAGCCGATCGCCATTGTGCGCGACGAATCGCTAATTCTCGTCCCCCTTGATGGTGAGGTCGATCAGGGTACATCGAAAAGACGGACGTTAAAAAGTCCTTGAACGTAAAACATTCGCCACGGCCATTGACTAGCTCAATATCAGGCACATCATCGGCTTCAAGCAATGGCCAAAGACCGTCCGCGGTCAGATCCTCATAACGATCAGCCAAACCACATGTCAAAGGTTCAAAGGCCGTATAGGTCTTACGAACCCCATCTTTTTCGGTTACCAAGAGGCCAGCATAACCCGCAAACCCATCGGGCACGACAACAGTACGACGTGCTTCAAGAAGGTCAGGGTGGGGCACACGACCAAAGGGCGTAGGAAAAAGGCGTGAAGTCATGGTGACGAAAAGGTTCTGTTAAATAGAGTTGGCTCAAAGAGCTTTTAAGACGAGTAGGCATTGTACCGAAACTGCATCATGGCTCGTAAGGAGCCGAGCTAAAGAAGGAAAGGTTGATGATTGTTCAGTTGACTGAACACTTTATTGTGATTTCTGTTCATTCAATGTTAGAACTTTCGTTACTTCAAGAAATCATCATCGACAATCGCCAATGGGCTAAAGAAATCCAACTTGTCAAACGAGTCGACATAGAAATTTCTTATCAAGCTACCGTCTTGATCGGTATTCGTCGTAGCGGCAAGTCCTATCTCTTATTTCAACGAATGCATGAGTTGATTGAAGAAGGACATAATTGGGATGAAATCCTCTTTGTTAACTTCGAAGACGAACGACTTTTAGGATTTAAAGCCGAGGACTTTAATCGACTTCTAGAAGCCTACGGGAGCTTACATCCACAAAACGAAAAACCATGGATTTTTTCATGAAAAGACCTGAGGCCTGGTACGCAAAAACCTCTGCGTCCCGAAG
>JAHHRH010000071.1 GCA_020025915.1 Sutterella sp. | reverse complement strand
TCTTAAGTCGCTTCTTGAGTGCACCGCACGGTTCGAAGAATGTGCCGTCGGAAAGCGTGCAGAAACGCACGCATCCCATGTCAATGCCAACACTATCGCCAGCATGCTCGGGAGGCTCCATTTCGTACTCGGTCTGGATGCAAACGTGCCATCCGTCGGCCTGTCGGGAAACCGTTACATTCTTGGCCTTGCCTTGAATGAAGCGGCTTCGCTTGTATTTGCCCCAACCGATACTCGGCAAATAAATCCGATACGTCGTCCATATTGGTGTTTTCGATTCGGAGAGTGCTGAAAATGCAGTGAAGTTCCTTGAGGATGCGATTAGAAAGCATCGCATCAAACCTCGCGCTCTCGTCCTTCACTCGGATAATGGTGCTGCCATGAAGGCTGCGAGCACTCTTGCCCTATTGGCCAAATATGAGGTTGAACCATCTCGAAGTCGTCCGAGGGTTAGCAATGACAATCCTTACAGTGAGTCTCTCTTCAAGACCATGAAGTACCGTGGCTACATGGGTAAGCGTCAGTACCGTTCCCTGGGTGATGAAAGACGATTCTCTCTGAATTTGTCAAGAAGTACAACGAGGACTGGGTGCACTTTGGCATCAACAATGTGACGCCTGAGAGCCGCTTCAAGGGTTACGACGGTTGCATCCAAGACCATCGTCGTTTGGTGCTTCTCCAGGCTCGCGAGCGCAATCCCTGGATTAGCGGTGTCGTTCGCCACTTCCAAATGGCCAGCTTCCAATTCCTTAATCCCGACAAACCATCACGGTTGATCGGATCAAGCCAGGAAGGGCAGTTAATGGAGGGACCCCGCAATGCGGGGAGCTGGCCGTTCATTGGCCAAAAGCGGCTTGACGCGCTTCGGATCGCATAGTCGCTGCGTAGCCGTGAAAGCTAGCTTTCACGGCCTGCCTAGCGACGAGCGATCCCCAAAAAAATCTTTCGAAGTATCTTGACATATTCCGCCACTAGTTACGGCTATTCGGGAACGTCGACCGAATACGGTCGTCTTGTTGAGAGCCGATTCTGGCTTTAATAGCACCGCACTTATTGAGCTTTGCGAAGAACTCAAGATTTACTACGTTATTGGGCTTGCCAAAAAGAAGAATCTTCTTAAGCGTTTAGAGCAGTGGCAACCTGAGTCCGTCAAGATTCTCCAACCCCCGAACGACGCAGGTAACGTCCTTGCCCATATTGGTGAAATTCAGGATTATCAGGCAAAAGGGTGGAAAGAACCTCGTCGTATTATCGTTCGCGATTACTGGAACGATCAGCGTCGCGAGTGGGATGTGCGTTTTATCCAAACGAATATTCCCAAGGAAGACAACCAGAAGTGCTCCGACTTGTGGAAAAAGGATGCTGAAAACCTCTACAACCTCGTTTATTGCCAACGATGCTTAACAGAGCAGTACAACCAAGAATTCAAAGCCCAAGCGTTCGGACAACGTGTCAGCTCCAACCGCTACTTGACTAATTCTTATCGAATGCTATTGGCTGCATTGTGCCAAGCTGCATTCCGCTTCCTGCGAACCAAATACTTTCGCAAGGGCACCTATTGGCACACAGCTACGCTCTCAAAGTTCCGACGCGAGTGCGTACAGGTACCTGCCTTCATTATCAAACAAGGTAAGCAGTTTGTGACCCTTTCCTTCGATAAGACCAGCCTTAACAGTCATTGCCTACAACGATTACTCCGCCTCGAAGGATAGCCCTCAAATGGAGCGCTCCCGACTCGTTGTCAACTTCGTGGGTAAGGGGGAATTGTATCCAAAAACCGTTTTTTTACAGAATTTTTCACTGATAAAGGCCAAAAACTCTGGGATTTTGGCCTTTATTACAAGCAAATACTAGTTTTGGCTTTTGAAGATAATCTTGTGAAAAATTCAGGCTAGTAGTGGTGCGCTTAAATAATCAGTATCTCCTGAATTCGAAATTCAAACTTTTTATGGAGTAGGTATCTCGTAATTCAAGTACTTCGTACTGCCTAGTTGTCCAAAAACCGAGTTGAGAATAACTCTTCGATGTCCGAGAAAATTTGAATAACAACAAACAGTTATGAGCTTATAAATGTATCACTTACGAGACTATCGTGATTCTTCTTATTCGCAGTTTTTTTCGAAAAATTAACGATAGACCTCTAGAAAAAAGTACTAAAACTGACCTCGAGATCAGTATTTTTACCAATTGAAAAGCTCATATCGTTAGACCAAAATCGTATCGTCTTATGAGTTTTTTCAGATCATTCTGAGTGCTAGAAATAAACGACAGGAACAATATTTGTTTTGTGAATTGAGCATTAAAGAGTGCTTCTGATAAACGGCAATTCCTTGTCAAATAACGTTTTTGGATTTGGAGCTTTTTGTATTATGAGAATGAAGACAATGTTCATTGCTACAGTCCTTGCACTCTGCTCAGGTTCTTCGATGGCAACCGTCACTCTTGATGGACACTCGCTCACTTTTGACGAAGCTTGGCGCGTTGTCGAAGGTGAAGAAGTTGTTGTGTCTAAGGAAGCAATAAAGCTTGTGAAAGATTCTTATGGCTTTGTGATGAGCGCCGCCAAGAACGGTGCACAGATTTATGGCTTGACTGTTGGTGTCGGCCTCAATAAAGACGTTCATTTGTTCGATGCACATGGTGAAATGACACCCGAAGCCAAGACGGCCAGTCTAGCTTTTAATAAGAACATCATTCGTGCTGACGTCGTTGGTTATCCGCCTTACCTCTCAAGCGAACTTTCTCGCTTGGCAATGACGATTCGTCTTAACACACTTCTAACCGGTCGTGCGGGTGTTGCCCCTGCGTTGGTTGAACGATATAAGGATTTCTTGAACAAGGGGATTCATCCTCTGATTCCTAGCCGTGGAAGTATAGGTGACGCAGACATTACGTTGGCTTCTCATATCGGTTCCGTGATGATGGGGGAATGGCGTGCTGAAGTCGACGGTAAGATCGTTGATGGTGATATTGCTCTTAAGATGAAGGGGCTACAGCCGTACGTTCCTGAAGGTAAAGATGGTTTGGCTGTGATTTCAACGAACTGTGTCGGCATGGCCTTGACGATGGATGCCATGCGCACCTTCGATCATGTTCTCGAAGTAAGCCCTTATGTTTATGGATTGACACTCGAAGGTTTGAATGGTAACGTTTCTCCGTTTATGACGGCAACGGTTAACAGCCATCCGCTGACCGGCCTCAAGGAAGCCGCCAAGGATTTCCGTCAGGCCCTGAAGGGTTCTTATCTTTGGGAACTTGACGATACTCGTTATCTGCAGGATCCGCTTTCCTTCCGTACGACGGTTTATACATATAGTGAAGCCAAACGTGCTGCAGAAGATCTTCGCGAACTGATCACAATTCAGATCAACAACTCCGACGATAATCCCGGGGTAGTCGCCAATCTCACTCGTGAAGAATTAAATGAGATGAAAAATAATCCGCAGTGCGGCAGCTACCTGATTGAAGTCGACGGTAAGAAAGGAGCAATTATCCCGTCAGCCAACTTCGAACCGTTGCCCTTGGCTATCGCTATGCAGCGTGCCACGATTGCAGTCGCCCATATGGCGCACAACTCAACGCACCGTACGATGAGACTTGATGAAGATCGCTTCTCTGGTTTGTCTCGTTTTTTGGCTAGTCCGGAAAACAAGCTCGGTCATGCCTTCGGTGCAACCGAAGACACAATGGTGTCGGTCTATAACGAAATTATCGATCTAGCCAACCCCGTCAGTCTGCACGGCACGCCTGTGGAAGGAAACGTCGAAGATACGTCTTCAAATCTGCCGCGTGTTGCCCAACGTCTAAAGAAAGCTTGCGACAACATGATCGATCTCTATTCGATGGAATTAATGCACTCGACTCAGGCTGTGGATCTGAGAAAGACAAAGAATCCGAATGTCAAACTTTCTGAAAAGACTCAGAAGCTCTACAACGCTTATCGTGCCAAGGTCCCGTTCTTTGATCACGACCGCAACTACACGCCGGCGCTTCTTGCAGGTATTGATATTCTCAATACCATTGACTTGACGAATTAATTGATCTAGGCAACAGGCAGGCTTTCAAAAGCATAGCCTACCAATTTTCTCGAAAGATAAAAATTCCAGCTTTCAAAAGGACTCGACCATGAATTTAAAGAAAATTATCTTCTCAACTGCTTTGGTCTCGGCGACATTTGCTTCGATGGCTATGACTGTTGAAGGAACCAGTGTAGGTAAGCATGGTGATGTAACGGTAGCCGTGACTTTTGATCAAGGTGTCATCAAGAACATCGACGTTGTCAAATCTAATGAAAATCCGGTTCTCGCAGCGAAAGTCTTTACCGATTTGAAGACTGCGATCATTGAAAATAACTCTGCCGATATCGATTCGATTTCAGGAGCGACTGTATCGTCGAACGCGTTAAAAAATGCTGTGAAACAAGCCGCCAAGAAAGCTAGCGTAACACTGGCTGATTCGGTTGTCGTTACAAAAAGAGTCCAGACCATTCCTCAGAATAGTACATATGACGTGGTCGTGATTGGGGCTGGCGGTGCTGGTTTCTCTGCTGCGATTACGGCTAAAGATGCTGGGAGCAACGTTGTGTTACTGGAAAAGATGCCCACAGTCGGTGGCAATTCCCTGGTTTCTGGTGCTGAAATGGCGGTTGCTGGAAACTGGGTTCAGAAAAAACTCGGTATTGAAGGCGACTCGGTCGAATTACATTTCCAGGACACGATGAAAGGCGGTGACTATAGAGGCGATCCGCAGGTTGTTCGGAAAATGGTGGAAAACGCGTTGCCTGCCGCCTTATGGGTTCGTGATGAAATCGGTGTTGAATTTAGAGACAGTCTCTTTTTCTTCGGCGGACATTCCAAAAAACGCTCGTTGATTCCAGCGGGTGCTACCGGTGCGGATTTCATTCAGAAGTTCTCTGTAGCTGCTGCCAAACGTGACATTCCTGTGATCACCAATATGCAAGCAGAGAAGCTCATTCAGAACGAACAGGGGCGTGTTGTTGGGGTTCAGGCAACACAAAACGGTAAAATTTATCGTTTTGAAGCGAAAAAAGGGGTGATTATTGCTACTGGCGGTTTCGCTGCGAACGTTGAGATGCGAACGAAAGTTAATCCGTTCTACGGCGTTAACTTTAAGACGACTAATATGCCTGGCGCACAGGGCGAAGGGATTATGATGGCTGAAAAAGTAGGTGCTAAGACAGTCAACTTAGAACTGATCCAAACCTACCCGATGTGTGATCCGAATTCTGGTGCGATCGAACTTATCGACGATGCACGATTCGAGGGTGCTATTTTGGTCAACCAGGAAGGCAAGCGCTTTGTTGAAGAACTTGAACGTCGTGATGTGATCAGCAAAGCCATTTTGAGTCAAACTGGCAAATACTGCTACGCTCTCTTTAATGGAACGATTGCTGAACGATCCGGTGCTATTGAACATCATCAGGACGAAGTCGAAGTGTTTACGAAGTCTGGTACGCTACACAAGGCGGAAACTCTAGAGGACGCGGCGAACTTCTTTAAGATTCCAGTTGAGGCACTGAAAAAAACGGTAGAACGCGTTAACGGCTTTGCCAAGACCGGTAAGGACCTTGACTTCAATTACCGCAACCGATTTGTGGATCTGAGCACTGGGCCGTATTGGATCTACCGTGGCGTACCAAGTGTTCACCATACGATGGGCGGTCTGAAAATCAATCCGAACGCTCAGGTTTTAGATCAGAACGATCAGCCAATTCCAGGGCTTTGGGCTGCAGGTGAAGTCACAGGCAGTACGCATGGTACCAACCGTCTAGGTTCCAATGCGTATACAGACATCATTGTTTATGGACGAATTGCCGGAGAAGAAGCTTCCAAATAAATACATGGTCAGCTCCCTGTTCGCAAGGGTTGATCAAATTCTTCACGGCGCAAGCCCCCAGGCGCTCAGTATTGAGCGCCTTTTTTTCCAATCAGCGCAGCCAAAGCCGCGCACCATTACTAAGCTGTAACGATAAAATTAGGAACGCTATATTTTATCACTTAAAGTGATTTCTCAGCCTATCTGACAGCGAAATTCGAGCATATTTTATCTCGGATTTTGCCATAATAAGAATACCTAACAGGTTTGTTATAAAGTTTACTAAAAATGAGTGAAAAACCAGATTTTGTGAAATCCGGTATTTATCAAGCTTCTTTTCCTGGAATTTTCAAAAAAAACGTAATCAGCTTTCTAGCACCAGGGACTTTGTCCCAGAGCCTAGGATATTTATTTACCAACCTAAAAGTTGCAATAGGTTAACTTGTTGAGAGTCCAGGCGATCTGTTTCCTGTTAGAGAAATCCGAAGTACTTTGAAATTTAAGAAAGTCTTCGGATTTTTTCTTGCAAAATAACGAGTTAGTGTTCTATAAATTATATACACTCTAATGACTGAGGTCAGCTATGGCTCGTCCCGTCAGTAATGTTGTCAAAACCAGTCTCATGCATGCTAAACAAAAGAACGGCGACATTTATGTCTTAGAAAGACGATTTATGATCCAAAAAAGCACTACACACAATCTCTCGGGACACAATTAATCGGCGAAATTGCTTTCTGGCAGGCGGAAATAGTGTCGACGCGGCCCCGTAAATAGAAGTTCGAAGTCGAAGATACGAAGGAAAAAGTTACGGCATCGAGAAAACACACAGGCTTGACGGAAATCGTGAAGTGGATCGGACAGGCTTCCGGCATCGACGAAGATTTGAGCAATTCACGCATGAAACGCCCTACGCGAACGGCATGTCTGAGAGCACGTGTAGC
>JAHHRH010000070.1 GCA_020025915.1 Sutterella sp. | reverse complement strand
GCCTTCGGGACGCAGAGGTTTTTGCGTACCAGGCCTCAGGTCTTTTCATGAAAAAGGCCACTGAGTGTGTTTCAGCAGCCTTCCCTTTTGGTGCATCGCACTTAGTGATCAAAGCTCGATGTTATAACCCGCACGACGGGCAGCTAACAAGGCTTCGGTACGGTTACTTGCACCAAACGTACGATAAATGGCAGCAACGTGCGTCTTGACAGTGCCTTCAGAGAGATTGAGGTCAAGACAAATACGCTTAATCGGAGCACCTTGCGCAAGGAGCATCAAGACGTCTTGCTGACGTTCCGTCAAGCGAGGCGCATTCGAGGGCGATGCAATATTACGCGCGGTTTCTGAGAAGAACCCGGCACGTTGGCTTTCAGACAGCAATTTGGACGGAATAAAGACGCCGCCACGAAGCACAAAGTCAATTGCCCCCGTGAGCATGTCGGTATCTAAAGACTTGGGTACAAAGCCCGCTGCGCCCAACTGAAGCACACGCATGATGCTGTTACGGTCAGTGAGTCCGGAGAGAACAAGGATCTTAAGCATTGGCTGACGACGAACGATTTCTTCCATCAGTTCGGTCCCTGTCACACCTGGCATCGTGAGATCCAAAATGAGAAGGTCGGCGGTTTCGCCTTCACGGTCGATGAGCGTCAGAGCATCTTGCACATTTCCAGCGGTATGTACCTGCGCATCGGGTTCGCGGTCCATCAGCATGAGGGAAAGTGCGCTAGTGACGAGCGCATGATCATCAACAATTAAATATTTCATAACTAGGGGGTATCACCATTAGGCATGGCTTAGGATTTCTGTGAGCAGATTGAGGGCTACTCAAAACTTAAGCACAGGGATTTGTCTAAGGCGACATGTCGTTGTTCAATAATTAACCGAACATTCTAACCTAGTTTGATGCGCCAAAACGAAGGGAAAAACTCTGTTTAAGGCCGAAAGTAAGCTACATCGTGCAAACATTTTGCTCTCAAAAACGAGACCGGCCTACCTTTGCAATGAAAGATAGGCCGAATAAAAGCACGATCATAGTGACGATAATTCGTCGCTATGGATGTCGATTAATCACGCGTTTTCATAAGGTTCAGCACTTTTGTGATTTCTTCTTGCGAGTTATACACGGCTTCGCCTTCTTTAGGCTGAAGCTTGATATAACTGCCATCAGACTGCAGCACCCAAGCGTGAATGTTGTCATTTAATTGCGGACGAACGATCTGATCGAGAATGTTGGTACGAAGGTCAGGGTGCGTGACTGGCGCCAAGACTTCAATACGGCCATTCAAGTTACGCGGCATCAAGTCAGCACTACCGACATACATGCGTTCGTCACCACCGTGGCGGAAGTAGTAAACGCGTGCGTGTTCAAGGAGACGACCGACGATCGAACGAACACTGATCGTTTCAGAGATACCTGGAACGCCCGGACGGATCGCGCAAATCCCGCGCACGATACATTCAATACGGACGCCCGCTTGACTAGCCTTATAAAGGAGACGAACAATACCCGGGTCGACCAACTGGTTGCACTTCAAAATGATGTGCCCATTGCCCGATTTCTTGTGGAGTTCGATTTCTTCTTCAATCAAGCGAGAGATGTTCGGACGCATACCCTTGGGCGAGACGAAGAGACTACGGTATTGGTCAATAATGCCGCAACCCGTCATCACGTTGAAGAGGTCTTGCACGTCATCACAGATGGCGTTGTCAGCCGTCAAGATACCAAGGTCAGTGTAGATCTTGGCAGAGCCGGCGTTGTAGTTACCGGTGCCTACATGGACATAACGGCGTAAGCCTTCTTTTTCACGACGAACGACTAAGCAAAGTTTGGCGTGAATCTTGAGACCAGCAAAGCCATAAACCACATTAACACCAGCGGCTTCGAGTTCTTCAGCCCAGTTAATGTTTTGGGCTTCGTCAAAGCGAGCCTTGAGTTCAACGACGGCGGTCACTTGTTTACCTAGGCGACGTGCTTCAAGAAGGCTACGCACCACAGGTGAATCACTGCCACAGCGATAAAGCGTCTGCTTGATGGCCACGACGTTCGGGTCGGTGGCTGCCTTTTGCAAGAAGTTCAAAACGCCCCCAAACGTTTCGTACGGATGGTAAAGCATCAAGTCACGCTGACGAATGGCAGCAAATGTGTCGGCATCGGGTTCAAGTGCCGGTGGCAGGGTAGGATGTGATGGCGGATACTTGAGGGCAGGGCGGTCAATGCTACCGAGCCCCATGAATTCCGAGAAGGCCAACGGCATCTTCGACTTGTAGATCTGATAGGGCTTGGTGCCAAGATGCTTCACAAGGAAGTCTTCGAGACATTGCGGCATGTCGCCCACCATTTCAAGACGCACAATCGAGCCAAAGCGACGCTGTTCAACATAGTCACGCACGGCCACGAGCAAGTCGTCGGCTTCATCTTCTTCGATTTCGCCGTCAGTATTACGCGTAATACGGAAGAGCCCCTGAGATGTCACGCGGTAGCCCGGGAAGAGTTTTTCCATGCGCTGCATGATGAGGTCTTCGACCATGATGATCGTGCCCTCACGGACATGAAGGTCAAGCACGGTGGTTTCGTCGGCGTCTTCAGGCAAGAAGAGGAAGCGGGGCACATTGTTCGGGCACTTGACACGACCAAAACGCTTTTTGCCCGGGGCATCCGTGTGAATGCTTTCGAGTTCGACCACAAAGTTAATGCTAGTGTTCGAAATCATCGGGAACGGGTGACCAGCGTCCACCGCTTGGGGCGTCAGGATCGGGAAAATTTCAGAGTCGAAATAGCGATCGAGCGCCGTGCGACGCTTCTTTGGTAAATCAGCGTAACGACCGAACTTGATGTCTTTTTCTTCGAGTGCAGGCTTTAACGTCTTGAGCCAAAGCCTTTCAGCGACGTCAAGCATTTCGGTGACTTTGCGACGAATTTCAGCGAGCTGTTGCGTGGGTGGCATCTTGTCAGCACCCGTGGATTCGGCTCCGCTACGCGCCTGGCGCTGCAGGTTCATCACACGCACCATGTAGAATTCGTCGAGGTTATTAAAGAAGATCGACAAGAATTTCACACGTTCAAGTAACGGCACCGTCGGGTCTGCGGCCGTTTCCAGTACCTTACGGTCAAATTCAATCCAACTGATTTCGCGATTGATGTATAGCGAAGGATCGTCCACATCAGGCAAAGGCTTGGCAACAGGGGTGACCGCTTGGGTAGACTCCTCTACAACTGGCGTTGTAGCGGCAGGTTTACGCGGTGTGCGTCTCGTCGTCGTGCGACGTACGAGCTTCGGCGCCGTAGCTGCTTTGGTCTCAACAGCAGGGGCAGCAGCTTTGTCGACCGTGGGGTTTGGGGATTGGACAGTGTTTTCTTTGGTCTCTGACATATCTCTTCCTTTGAGTCGCAAAGCAACTCGATACGATACATCAATTGTCCTCTATTTTTTGAAAGGTTGCCATGACGTTTGTGTGACATCTCGATAACGGACTGAGGCGTTTTGAGAGGTCATAAGTGTCCTGAAAAAAAAGAGCCATCCAAAGGTGGGTAGCTCTCTGAGAATTGTTATCAAGTGTGTTACTAGCTGGAGGCTTTTTGAATGGTCAAAGTATAGCCCTCAGGGAAGTTCCTGAGTGTCATCGTTTTGTCATCTTCGGTCATCTCAAGCAACGTGTAGCCGCCGCGTGTTAATAGACGTTGCTCTCCTCGCACGGTGACCTTGCAATCTCGACAGAGGGTTGTCACGAGTGTTGTCAATGTATTGGCGGGCCAATACATAAACGTGATGTCACGAATCAATGCTTTGGCAGAGAGGTGCGTATCTAATAACGGATGACGAGACTCTTGAGTGGTGTTGGGCGCGGCATGGATACGCCAAATAGAGACTTGTTGCGTGAAAAGCCCTAAGTCAATCGAGTCTCCTTTGATCTGAAGGTTGATGTCAAAGGTCGGAAGGTTTTGTGGCGCGCCCGCTTGCATGGCCTCGGTGCTATATTGAATTTTTAACGTCCCGACTGTGGTGCTTTTTGGGATACGATGAAAGTTGGGACGAAGTTTTGGGACGCTATACGTGCAAGCGAGTGGCGCAGGATTTTCGACCTTGGTGGCCTCAGTCCCTTGAGGCGCGGTTTGACAGGCCGTATAGATTGAAGGCGCCTTCGTCTCCACGCAACCCGTGAGCGGCATAAAAAGGGCAACGATACTGAGGACAACAAGGCGACTAGACATCATAAAAACGCAAACAAAAGCGGGAGCTTGATTAAGAAAACGGACGTATTCTACGCGAGATGCCTGTAAATATTCGTAAGTAATTACGAAAAATCCCGTAATTCGTGTCAAATGATCGGTTAGCAACTGGTATGGCGCTTCTTGAGAGTTTGCTGAAAGTTTTGCGACTTTGGTTCAAGATCGTTAAGATGAAGAAGATATTTTGGCTTTACGGGACTTGCCCGCCATGCATAAAACGTTGCTTTCACTTATGGTCGCCTCTTTAGGTGTTGGATTGTCGTTTGGCGCTTTCGCGGCCGATGACGAAAAGTCTTTGGGTGCTTCACCTTCGACTGTTGCGACACAAACACCTAACGATCAGTTCTCTGAAAACGCGTTGGAGACAACCAACGAAGGTCGGTTAGATGCTGTGGTTGAAGGATTGTCAAAGACGTCTGATGCCGTGCAATCAAGTGACAGTGACGAAACGAGTTCGCCTAATGAGGGGATAGAGGCGAATACGATAAAGTTGCCAGCAAAGGCTGACGATGAGGCAAAGTTGTCAGATGCGGCTACGGTTTTAGATGAGCAAGTGGATGATGTTTCCTCTGATGACACAGTGGAGGGCAAAGATTTACGTCGTGCAGATAGTGTGTCGCCGCTTGCGATCGTGCCGCCTTTTTTGGACTTTATGCCGTACGTCACGAGTCTCAAAGATGTTGAAGAGGTGTTTGCTCAATCCGCACGACTTTATGAAGACGGGCGCTTTGGCAAACGTCACATCATCACAGGTCAAGACTTTGATTTGAGTGTGACAAGCATTTTGGTCTATTACACCGATCAAGGTTTATTGTCGGATGTTTTTTTGCGTATCCCATCTGAGCGTCGCCCTCAGGTCTTAGAGCAACTCAAAAAAATGGCTGACGACATGAGTCCAGATGGTCTGTGGACGAAAGAGGGCGATAGAGATATTTGGCGCACCAAGACGGCTGAACTTGTCATTGGTGCAGCAAAGGGTAAAGAATTTTCTGTCGAATATGGGGCGACCGCTCGTCAGGTACGAGAAACGCGCGCTTGGATTGAAGCCGATCCTGGACACCGCGCCCCTCGCTTTGCGGGACTTACGATCGGGATTTCCACCGCCAAAGACATTCAAGCGAAAGCTGATGGGAAGCGTTGCCGCATCTTAGGGCCAAGCGTTCAAAAGGACGGATCCAATACGTATGCTTTGACCGGGAAATGCTTTGGGATTCCTGGTGAATACCAGTCCTTGGCATGGCTTGCGGCCGATAATGGTCGGCTCACGCGTCTTTTTATTCAAAGCCGTGGCGATGCGGTGGGTTTTGCCTCTGTGATGCCAGCTCTTCAAAAGCGCTATAAGCCTACACCTCGTGAGGGTGAATTTGAAGTGGGCGATGCCACAGCCCGTAATATTTGGCTACCAACGATTCGTGTGACGCCCTACAAAAAGACTGCAGACGGCACGCAAGACGAAGGGACGTTGGAATTTTATGCTGGGATTGACGGGGTCAAGAAAGCTGAAGCGAAGTGGGATCAGCTCTTAGAAGAAAAGAAAGCTCGGGAAGCGCAAGCAAAGGCCGTGGATCAACTCTTTGAATAGATTTCCCGCGCATTCCCTATCCATGTGTATGTGGCACGCATGGGTTGGGTTAAGCGTGATAGCCCAGTTAGACAATGTCTTACGTTTTGTGATAATCCTGTCTAAAAATAGCTAAACACCTGTTGCACAGGAAAATATATTGCAAGAAACGCGGAATGACAGGATCGTTTTCCGTCCTTGATGCAACGCTTTTTCTCGCGGTCAATGAAGTGTCGTTTAGTCCGGTTAGATCGTTCGATGCTTGGTAACATTCGAAGCATTCTCTATAACCATTCAATTAGAACTCGATGGAAATCACGTCCACTTACTCGGTGCGCTTGCATAACTTCAACCGCGTCTTTGACGACACGTTCGAGGTTTATCGCAATGTCGTGGACTATTTCATCAAACTTATGACGACGCACTGGGAGTCGTACTTTGCCAATCTCAGTCAATCCAACGATTGCATTCGCTCTGCTGTAAGTCTGAGTGTTCGGACGATCAAGCGTCCGATGACGACTTACAACTTTTGTTAGGATTTTGAATAATTTCCGTGATATCTTTGCCGAGCTGCTATCACAACAGCGTATGGGCAGGTGTCATCGTATCAAACACGTTTAGCTCAATTGAAAGCGAAGCATGGGCAAAAGGGTATTCCGAGGGCTGGCAGAATATTTCCAGTCATGTATCGTGACAATACGGTCGTTAGAACTGGACGTAATTGTGTCCCGCTTTGAGAAAGCGAGGGAAAAAATGGTATTTAGATTTCTCCTTTTCAGAGAAGATTACTCTGGATAAGGTATCTCTTGACACGCAACTCGTCTTGGGCGTTGATCTCAGCATCAACAATGCATGTGTGTGTTCGGTCATGGAGTGAACTACTCGTGCCTAAAGGCACGAGCTTGCAAAACAACAAACTAAACCGGAGCTCGGCTTGTCGTCCCTTCTCTTTTGACGCTTCTCCGGACACTGCTTGACGAGCGCTTGGCTCGACAAGTCTCACA
>JAHHRH010000007.1 GCA_020025915.1 Sutterella sp. | reverse complement strand
TATCTTTCCTTTTGTGCATTTAACTCCTGGAAAGATATTTTGACAAATAGAGCTATTCGAGCTAACGGAAACGCGCTTTTACATCAAGATGGATGTATTCAATGATGCTGCATTAGACAGCGTCATACACATGCCAGAGTCTTTTCGTCTTTAAGCGTTTTGACTTTGTCTCTTAGTAATGGTGCGCGGCTTTGGGCGCGCTGATTGGAAAAAGGCGCTCAATACTGAGCGCCTAGGGGCTTGCGCCCTGAAGAATTTGATCGACCTTTGCGAACAAGGAGCTGACCATGTATTTTTTTACTCATCCTTATGCACGAGGGCTCAAAATATTTTTATCAGCTGTTTGCTACCTAGCTGTCCATAAAATGATTGAGAATGGGTTTGGGACAACCGTGAATTCAACTGAATAGAAGATTGCTGTTGTTGTATAAAGTTAGGAAGATTTTCTGAGAAGTAAGGTAGTAATCTAGTAATTTTGCTTTAGAAAGAGATACAAAAATAGCGACGCTCCGTGCTTGGCAGTTGAGAGATTTCTTGGGGTTGAATTCAATATCGGTGAATGTATCAAACATCAACACGAGCTGTGCGATATCTGGGTTTGACCGAAGTGCTGATAGATATATGAAGTCATAAAAGCTCGTTGTCGGAATTAATGGCCATGTTTCGAATTTCGTTTGAAAATGAATAAGCCTACCTGATGATTGCAAACGAGGATCTCGTTTAGCTGATATTGGTGTGGCCGACAGTAAGTCACGATAAGGCCCACCGTTTTCGAAAACCTTTGATGATTGAAAAATGCATTCAATCGGAATGTTGCGTGCTTTAGAATTCCAACGAAGATTGAAGGCGCTAAGTGCACGTCCTAGCGGGTCTTCGGATTTGCTTGATACTTCAAGAATTCTAAGATCTGGTTTGTTTCGCAAAATCGATTCGTGCATTGCACATACATTTTTCCGCTTTTGACTGACAGAAAGTCCAGGGAAGAATTTAAACTCAGCATTAAATTCGTTCCAGATCCCTTTCTCAGGTGTTGTTGCAACAAAAAAAGGTCTTACTGCCATTTACCGGGTGCCTCATTGATTATTCCGAAAGCATAATCGTTGTCCAGCGAGTGTGGAACCAAGATCTCTGCTTGATGATATTTGAAATCAGGATCTGTATTTCTGACATAGGTTCGATGGATTGCATCTATTTTTACGTTCAGCAGACCTTTATAAGCTTCCGCTATCTCAGCTTTACTATCTATGGCGTTAATATCGGATACTAAAACACCAGGGAGTAGCAGAACCTTTGGCTTGTATGCAATTAATATCGTTGGTATGCCGTTTGATTTTAAATGCCAACGCATTGGGTGATCGCTACAAAACGACAAACGGACATAATCATCTAGACCTCTTTGATTGTCTATTTGCTTGGATAGTTCGTTTCCTCCGCCGATAGGGACTATACCTCTTGTTTTGCATTCCTTAAATGATAAAAGGAACCCAATTTCCTTGATAGATTCTAGATTGCCTATTGCTGTGAAGTGGTAGAGATATTTTATGTTGTTTTCTTGAATGAATCTTAATATTTTTAATTGTCTTTGGTTGTATAGGTTTACCATAAATCTCCTTTTTTACATTTGTCCGCGATAAAATAACTCAATTCAATGCAATTCAATTCAATTCAGCCATACTCTGCATATTGATTTTCTAAATACGGTCTAGTTTGAATGGTTATTCAGCAAATCTTGTGGTCTGATTTCAACAGCTATGAAGGTCCGATGACAGCGGAACACCTTGAGGAACGGAAGTCAAAGAGTCTGGATGTACATTTTGTCCTGACTTGGTATGAATTAGCCTGAATCACTGCTGTCCAAGAACCATTCTCAGGTCGGTTTTTGGAAAGCTAGGTAGTGCTCAGTAGGTGTAAAACAGGTAATAAAAAAATGGCCTCAGATTTATAGTTAAGTTGCATTAAAAAATATCAAACCTGAGGCCATCCAAGATGAAGATTCAAACAATCTCCTTCTTTGCGCAAATTATAAAGCCTATCCCGCGACTTGAATTTAACAATATTATTCAAACACACCAAGCAGATCGTTTTAGTAAAAGGTTTACGGCTTGGAATCTGCTTATTGCCCTGCTTTAGTGTCAATTTAGCGGTGCTGAATCGCTTCGTGAAATAGAGATTGGGTTACACTCTGGTGTCCGCCGCTTACAACACATTAACGCCCGGCCAATGGCTAGCTCAACGTTACGAAAAACGCACTTATAAGGTCTTTGAAGACCTGTACTACTGTCTTAAAAAACAACTCTTTAACAGTCCTTTACGAGGCATTGGTGCGGATTTCGATAAGACCGTTCTTTCGTTAGACTACACCAAAATTTCTTTGTGTTTAAGCCAATTTCCATGGGCTTATTACCGTCGTGCAAAGGGTGGTGTCAAGGTTCATACACTGCTGAACAATGACACATTGCTACCCGAATTCATGGTCATAACTAACGCCAAAGTTAATGATGAAAAATCGGCCAAAGATAAAGTGCTTCAGCGAGTGCCTCCTCATTGTATCTTAGTCATGGATCGAGGTTATTGCGATTTTGGACTGTTCAAAGCACTTGATGCAAAAGGCGTTGTGTACGTTACAGGCTTGAAAACTAACTGGCAATTTAAGCGCACTGGACAAGGTGTCATTGACACAAACTACGGTGATTTTAAGATTCAATTCACCTCTGTCACAGCCATAAATAAGGTAGGGAAAGATAATGAATTCAGAGCTGTAAAATGGTATTCCAAGGAGGACGATCGTTGGTTCGTCTTTCTCACTAACGCCAGTGACGATATCACGGCGGAGCAGGTTGCCAAGCTATACAAAGACCGATGGCAGATTGAACTCCTCTTCAAACGCATGAAGCAGAACCTGAAAATTCTGAGTTTCGTGGGAACCACGGAAAATGCCGTACTTGTTCAAATTTGGACAGCTGCCATAACCGTCTTACTGCAGATGTATCTACAAAAATGTTCAAAGTACCCATGGAACTTCTCAAACCTCGTCAAGTGCATTCGATTGAACCTCATGACAATGAAAGACCTGACAGAATGGCTTAGTCGACCAGATCTTTGTTCTTATGCAGACGAAGAAAGCACTTTGGGACCTCCCCAAGAAGCCCTGAAATTTTGAGAGGTCAAATCGCAAAAACGGTTCTAACGTTTGAAAAGACCTCTTGCATACGCGTCATTTTTCAAATTTCGCGCTTCTTGGGCAGCAGTGAGGAGTAATAATGAAGAAAAAATGGCTCAAGCTGGATTTTCCATGCAGGAAATCATCTTGGTCACAAATAGAGGGTATCCATCAAATGCGGGAATTAACGACGTTCTTAAGGAAGGCGCTCACTTCTTAAGCGCCTTTCCAATTGCTAAGGGTTCAATTTTAGAAAAATGGATTGTTGAACACTCGCAATTTATGTCATTGCCGACAGTTTGGCAGTCTAGCATAGACTTGGGAGCTCAGACAGAAACAGAGAATTGGATTGATGGGAAGATCGAGAAAACCGTTCATGTGCATTACTACTATGATTCAGCAGTCGATGTCGAAGCCAGTAAAGAACTCAATGTCAAAATTGCCAAGGTAATTGATGCTTTAAATAATGGACAGAAAGTAGACGATAATCTCAAGCGAGCCGTCAAACCGTTCATTAAGAAGGTTCCGCACACTGTAAGAAGGTTTCGCACACTGACAGCAAACATAATGTGAAGCCCGTCATGCATTAGGTGATACT
Source organism: Sutterella sp. (assembly GCA_020025915.1). Taxonomy (GTDB): domain Bacteria; phylum Pseudomonadota; class Gammaproteobacteria; order Burkholderiales; family Burkholderiaceae_F; genus Sutterella. The sequence goes on along the minus strand of JAHHRH010000007.1, from coordinate 47,648 downwards.
GGAGAAGAAGGTTTTGCATTACTTCGCTCGCGCTGGCTTTTTCGTACTAAAAAGCGATTGCTTTAGTTGTGCAGAGCAAGCCTACACAGGTTTTACAAAATGCGTGGGTGCATCGAACAAGGCTTTGATCAGCTTAAGCATGCAATTGATGGATGAGGTTTGCGAGTAACTGAACGATCCTACCGCGATCGACTCTTGGTGTACTTAATTGCAACATCTATCTTTCGAAATAAAAATCCCACCACGTAGCTTTTGGTAGCCATTATGCCGGGAGGTGTTTATCGGGCTAGCTTATGAAACTAGCCCGGGAGTTTAGGTTAACACCTTTAAAAATTAAGGTCGAGAACCACTCGATTTCAGACCTTGATTTTTGGGCTTTCGCTCAACGAGCGAACGACAAACGTCGCTTAGTGCTTGCAACCACAACCACAAGAAGATTCTTCGTGGTGATGGTGATGATGCTCTTCAGCACCGCAACCACAACCGCAACTTTCTTCATGATGATGGTGGTGATGGTCGCCACAGCCGCAACCGCAAGAACCTTCATCATGGTGATGATGGTCGTCACCACAGCCACAACCGCAACCACAGGAACCTTCGTCTTCGTGATGGTGGTCGCCACAACCGCAGCCACAGCCACAACCACAGCCACCGGCATGACGCTGGATACGAACTGGTTCAAAGGCTTCTTCCACTTCGGTCACTTCAAGACCGATCATGCCGAGCATCTTGGCAATATTCGGAAGCGGCAGCACAGCAAAACCTTCCGGCGCTTCAGCCACTTCAACACCACGGTTGATCAAAGCACCTACAGCTTCCTGCATGGTGCGAAGGTCACCTTTGACATGAAGAACCTTTTCAACGGCCGGACGAACAACCCAGAACTGGCCTTCGTCGTCAACGAAGACGTCATTAACCATCAACGGACGCTTTTCTTCAACAGCAACAGCAATCGTGCCTTCAGCTGTTTCAAAAGCATCACCCCAGGTCATACGTTCTTCAGACGTGATCACGAGCTGCTTGGCGCGTTCGAGAAGGGGCTGGGCAGGTGCCGCTTCAGGCGGCAGGAGCTTGGTAAAGGTCGTCATTTGATTAAATCCTAATAAAGACGGCGGCAAGTGAAAAAGTCACCGGCATCTGCGCGTCGTAAGTACTGTGTATTCTACGCAAATGAGAGTCGTTCTGCTTTAGTTCTTTAGAATTAAGGTACGGCTTCCGCTAAAGCATCTGAAAGTCGATCGACCGCAATAATCTCAAGACCTTCGATCGGCGTACGTGGCGCATTAGCTCTCGGGATCACGGCTTTGGCAAACCCTAGTTTAGCTGCTTCACGAAGACGTTCTTGACCGCGTGGCGCAGGACGAATTTCACCAGCCAAGCCAACTTCTCCAAAAACGACCACACCGTGTTGAAGCGGACGGTTGCGAATACTCGAATAAATGGCACACAAAAGCGCCAAGTCTGCGGCAGGTTCAGAAATCTTCACACCACCCACAGCATTCACAAAAACGTCTTGGTCAAAGCAACCAACGCCAGCATGACGGTGTAAGACTGCTAAAAGCATTGCGAGGCGCTGCGAATCAACCCCCAAAGCCAAACGGCGCGGTGTTGGCAAGTGTGATGTATCCACTAACGCCTGAATTTCAACCAATAAGGGGCGCGTACCTTCTTGCGTCACCAAAACCGTAGAGCCCGGAATATTGGACTTATATTCAGATAAGAAGATTGCTGACGGGTTCGTCACACCACGAAGACCGTGGTCGGTCATCGCAAAAACTCCCAACTCGTTCACGGCACCAAAACGGTTTTTAAAAGCGCGCACCAAACGGAAATTCGAATGCTGATCGCCTTCAAAATAAAGCACCGTGTCAACAATGTGTTCCAAAATACGAGGCCCAGCGAGCGCCCCATCTTTCGTGACATGCCCTACAAAAATGAGGGTCGTCCCGCACGTTTTGGCCATACGTGTGAGACGCGCAGCGCACTCTCGAACCTGAGAAACTGAGCCTGGCGCACTATCAAGCGCACTCGAAAAAATCGTCTGAATCGAGTCAATCACGACAAATTCAGGTTTACGATTTGAAATCACATTTTCAATATGTTCGAGTTCAATTTCGCTCATCAGCGTCAAACCACGGGGTTCAAGCTGAAGGCGCTGCGCTCGTAATGCGATTTGCGTTGGACTTTCTTCACCCGACACATAAAGAGCCGAATGCCCCAGTCCCACCAATCGTGTCATCACTTGAAGCAACAAGGTCGATTTACCGATACCTGGGTCACCACCGATCAAGGCAACACATCCTTTGACAAGGCCACCACCCATCACACGGTCAAATTCACCCAATCCCGTGACGGTACGAGGAATTTCCTCGATCGTGACATCGGCCAAGTCTTGAAGCGACCCCGACGTATCGACGAAGCCACCAACAGGACGAGGTGCTGAAGAGCCATAGCGCGCAGAGACGCCTTGGCTAACTTTAAATTCTTGAAGCGTATTCCAAGCACGGCAATGCGGACATTGTCCTTGCCACTTTGGCGTCGTACCGCCGCATTCCGTACATACAAATTCAGTTTTGGTCTTAGGAGATCGTGGGGCCATCTAAAGTCAATTAATGTTTAATGCGAAGAGGGACGCGACGAGCGAGAGCACAAATGAGTTCGTAACCGATCGTACCAGCCGCGCTCGCGACACGATTGACTGGCAGATTACGACCCCACAATTCGACACGGCTACCTAACCCTGCTGCTGGGATATCCGTAATATCGATTTCAAGCATATCCATGGAGACAGCCCCGACGAGCGGTGCAATCTGTCCTTCGACCCAAGTCGGTGCGCCGTCAGGCATCGTACGCGGATAGCCGTCTGCATAGCCACAGGCCACCACACCAATACGCGTCGGACGCTCAGCAATCCAACGAGAGCCGTAGCCCACGGCTTCACCTGGGGCGATCTCTTGAACGGCGATGATCTTGGCCGAAAGCGTCATAGCGGGCTTGAGTCCCAACTCTTCGGACGAAATATGAGCGTCTGGACTCACGCCATAGAGCGCCACGCCAGCACGCACACCGTCGCCACCCACTTCAGGGTGCCAAAGGATAGCCGCAGAGTTCGCCATGCACGCAGCCGTCGCAGAATGCGCGAGCTTACCCATACGTGCAAGCTGTCGGCTTACTGAGGCTGGTGCCGTCCCTAAATAACTCGGTTCAGCATTAGCAAAGTGGGTAACTACACCCATCACCTTGACACCAGGGATCGCCATCAACTGATCGTAGATCGTGCCGACTTCAACCGGCAAAAAGCCTAAGCGATTCATGCCCGAATTCACTTTGATGTGAACCTTGACTTCGCGCAAAGAATGATTTTTTAAGATATCGATCTGCCAAAGCGAATGGATCACCGTTTCAACATCGAGATCCTGTAAAGGCTCAATATCCGTGGCGTCAAAAAAACCTTCAAGCAACAACACGCGCTTATGCCAACCTGCACGACGTGCGCGTTCAGCGTCGCAAAGATCAATTGTGGCAAAACCATCAGCATCGGCAAAAGCTTCTACGGCATTTTCTAAACCATGGCCGTAGGCATTCGCTTTCACGACCGCCCAAAGGGTACGGTCACCGACACTCTGACGCAGGCGCGCAAGATTATGCTTAAGCGCCTGAATATCAATTTCAGCGTATATGGGACGAGGCACTCGAAAAACTCTATTTCGTTGCGGTTTGGACAATTGTTAGAACAATTGTCTCTTGGAAAAAACCTTTTAATCTTACTCGCCTCGACGGGCTTTCGGAGAAGAAATCATCGTTTGGCACAATTCTACGGACGAAATGAACCACTCACCCCTACCACGAAGCGACTCAGACGGGCTAAACTTAGAAGATTCAACATTATTAATCGACCGACTTTTTTTAAATTTAGACCATGAATCGCGGTTTTTACACCATTATGTGTGCGCAGTTTTTGTCGTCTTTGGCCGACAATGCACTGCTCATCGCTGCCATTGCCCTCTTGACAAGCATTCAAGCGCCCGAATGGATGACCCCGCTTCTAAAACTCTTCTTTGTGGTGAGCTATGTGTGCTTAGCCGCCTGGGTCGGTATCTTCGCGGACTCCATGCCTAAAGGGCGTGTGATGTTCCTCACGAACTTTGTGAAAGCGGTCGGTTGTTTATTAATGCTCTTTGGTGGCCATCCCTTATTGGCCTATGCGGTGGTCGGTGTCGGGGCCGCTGCCTATTCCCCCGCGAAGTATGGCATCCTCACAGAACTCTTACCCCCTCAAAAATTGGTCATTGCCAATGGTTGGATCGAAGGTCTAACAGTTGGCTCCATTATTCTTGGTGTGGTGCTTGGTGGCGTTTTGATTAAGCCCGAGATCGCTCAACCGATTTTGGATCTTTGTCACCTTGATCTCTTAGGGCTTCATAGCTTTGCTGAAGCTGCGATCTTTGCGATTGCCTTTGTTTATTTAGCAGCGTCCGCAGTAAACCTTGCTATCCCGGATACGGGCGTACGTTATCCGCCGCAAAAATTTGATCCGGCCGACTCCATTCGTGGCTTTATTCAGAGCTGCCGTCTCCTTTGGAGCGACCGATTGGGTCAGATTTCGCTTTCTGTCACCACGCTCTTTTGGGGTGCTGGTGCCGTCCTTCAGTTCCTCGTCTTAAAGTGGTGTGACCATGCCTTAGGAATGGACCTCTCTCAGGGTGCCATCATGCAGGCTGTCGTGAGCCTTGGCATCGCCGTGGGTGCTGTCTTAGCTGCCGCCAAGATTCCTTTGAAGAAGTCGCTCAACGTACTCCCGATGGGTGTCTGCATGGGGATTCTTGTCATTGGCGCTTCTTACTTTACGCGTGACGTGGCTCCCGCTGGTGGCATCAACCTCATGGGTTTTGAACTCTCTTGGGCAGTCATGATTGCCGGCGTCATCATGATTCTCGTGGGCATCTGCGCTGGTTTCTTCGTAGTACCAATGAACGCCCTTTTGCAGCACCGTGGCCATGTGTTGATGAGTGCCGGTCGTTCGATTGCCGTTCAAAACTTTAACGAAAACTCCTCGATTCTTGTGATGCTTGGCGTCTATGCCCTTCTCATCAAGTTAGATCTCTCGGTGCCAGCCACTATGATGGTCTTCGGTATTTTCGTTTCTTCTTCGATGCTCCTCGTTATTCTGAAGCATCATCGCAATCAGAAGGAATACGACAGTACGCATTTGATTGGTGAAGCTAAGCGCCATTAAGCGGCTCCTATCATTGACATTCAAAGTGCGCTATCGCACATCTGAAAGCCCAGGCAAACGTTGCTTGGGCTTTTGCTTTATCTGGCTACCCTACTCTTAGCATCATGCCCTGTTTTACCTTTGGCTCTCCTCCTCAAGCACCTCTCGTCAACCTTCTCAGCACATTAACTAAACGATCCGTAGAGCGCCTCCAAGGCTAGCTTACAATCTCCATTGCAAGGGCGCTCGATGGTCAGATCCTCACATGCAAAAAGCCGCCCAATCATGAGCGGCCTTTGCGTTGAATCTAACCATCAAGAAGCGTCTTTTGCTTTATGCATCAACCTTCACTTCGTGCACGTCTTCGTCCTTTTCAAGGTCATGATTGACCATCGCAGCAACGGTACTATCCGACCAAACATTCAACGTCGTTTCGATCATGTCAATGACAGCGTAGAAAGGAAGAATGACACCCATGAGCATAATGGGCACGTTCATGCTTGCGAGCAAGCTAGCCGACAAAAAGAAGCAACCCATCGGGACACCAGCATTACCCACAGCAGCTAAGGTCGAAATCAAAACCCAAGCGGCAAGCATGAGCGGCGTGATTTCAGCACCCGCGTTTTGCATGAGGTAAACCACGGTAACAAGAATAAAGGCCGCGCAACCATTCATGTTGATCGTCGTACAAATCGGAAGCACGAAGCGAGAGACGGAACGGCTCACACCCACGTTATTTTCAGAGCAAGCCATGGTGACAGGGAGCGTACCTGCAGACGACTTCGAGAAGAAGGCCACCGCCAAGGCCGGTGCCATACCGCGAGCCACCTTGATCGGATTAAGACCACGAGCAAGCATGAGTAGTGGTAAAACCACCAACATCTGGATAAAGTTCGCAGCCAAAATCACCAAAAAATAAGTGCCCAAACCACCGATTGCTACACCCTTTGACATTTCGACCACGAGGCCAGAAATAAAGCCAAAGATCCCAATTGGCAACACGAAGATCAACCACTTAACGAGAATGAAGAGGACTTCCTGAGCGCCTGTAAAGAAAGCCAACAAGACTTCTTGTGAGCGACTATTGCTCGGCAAGCGTGAAATTGCAATACCAATAGCGGCCGAGACAAGCAAGACCGACAATACGTTGGCCGACAAGAAGGGAGCCAAGAAATTGTCAGGAATCACAGACTGGATATATTCGAGGTAAGAGTGTTCGGTCACCTGAGGCACGGCCGCAGACGTGACAGCCACGTTAGCCGGCGAGAAGATGATGTAAAGAACGGCAGCCAAAGCGGCAGCCAAGATGGTCGTCAGCAACGTATAAAAGATCGTGTGACGGAAAATACGACCCGATTCACTCGAGCGAGAGATGCTGGCCAAGGTCGCAATAATCGAAACCGCAATAATCGGGATACTAATAAATTTAAAGAGGCGAATAAAAATCGAGCTCACAAAGTCTGCGAACGCGTGGATCATCTCGCCGCCCCAAAGGCCACTGCAAACACCTAACGCAATAGCAATCGCGTAGGCGGCGACCATCGCGGGGCTCGTACCTTTGACACCTGACGTAGGCTTCACATCTGCGGGGGACTGAGTCATGGCAGGGATTCCTTTTGTTGGATTTTTGTGTGAAAGAAATGCCACATTGCATTGTGGTCTATTTGGCAGTTTATACCCGACCGGATTACTCAGGATTAAAGAAGCGCCCCCTATTTATGGTAGAGACACATGATCACACTTACTTTAACTCTACAAGAGCGTTCTTCAAAGGCTACAATAAACACCCTATCAGAAAAACGCGGCAAAAAAGAGCGGAAAGTCCATCAAAGACCTTCCGCTACTAAAAACTTTCGGAAAAAAAAGGCAAACCGAAAGCAATCCCTTTAGAAGTATGTTCCTAGAGGCCAATCAGGCGCTCAGGATGTGTGTATACGTTGGCACGTCCGCGACGACAGAATGCTGCCAACGTTACGCCACACTCTTTTGCTAAATCCACAGCCAAGGCCGTGGGGGCAGACACTGCAAAGATAATTTCAATGCCGCACATCGCAGCCTTTTGAACCATTTCATACGAAGCGCGTGAGCTAATCACAAGTGCCCCGTTTTTCCAACCCCTTTTAGCGCGAAGGCCTAGCAATTTATCTAGCGCAACATGTCGACCGACGTCCTCAGCGCCACCCGCAAAGCGACCATCGGGATGTACCCAGACCGCGGCGTGCGTACAGCCCGTAAGACGCCCTAATTGTTCAACCTCCTCGAGGTAACTCAGTGCTTGCGGATAAGCACTCATCGAGAAGGTTTGTTCGTGGGATACCACGCGCTTTTCACGCACGGCTTCAGAGAGACTCTCGACGCCACAGATGCCGCACCCCGTACGCCCCGTCATAGAGCGGCGACGATCTTTGAGTTTCCAGAAGCATTCCGATGAAATCGTCATATTGACTTCTATACCACGACAAGCTTCATGGACATCGCAAGTATAGAGGTGGGAAGCATCAGGGATAATGCCTTCGGCAAGCGAAAAACCCAAGGCAAATTCTTCGAGCATAGAAGGAGATGCCATCATCACCGCGTGCGAGATCCCGTTATATACGAGCGCTACAGGCACTTCTTCTGCGACCCAATCAACGCTAGGCACAGGATCGTTTAATCGATGCACGGTAACCTCATGGGCACCCAGACGAGCGGTACCCGAGGTTAGCGTCAAACTAGAGACTTGATCTAACCCTGAGGGTGTATCATAAACCACGGTGTGAGGTTGCTGATAAAGGGCCATGGCAAACTCCTAGCACTGCGACACAGCAAAAATTAAGCCAAGGCTTCACCCTTGACGGCGTTCTCATAAAAGAGTTCAAGACCCGTCATCACAATCTGTTCAATATCGGCACAGAAATTCATTTCTTCGCCTGCAAAGACCGTCGGGAAGGCTGTATGGCAACCCGCACAGACGTGGAGTCGATGCGCCTCGTCAGCTTCGTCATGAACGTATGACAAATCCGACACAGCCTGGTCGCCACAGTGAGCACAGCGAATGCGTTCAAAGACCCAGTGACCACCACAACACGTGCACCACAACTGCTTCACATGACCGTTGAGCGGCGTATCGGTTACCGACGCAATCGCGGCCTCAGCGCCACACACCGGGCAAGCCAACGGACGATTATGGTGGGTCGTATCGGTCGCCGTCTTAGCAATCAAGCGGCTACCTTCTTCAGCGGCTTCATCTAAGAAGACGCGAAGCGAGAATCCAAGGACAGGCAACAAGTAGTAGTCGAGCAAATCATCGACAGAAGCCAACGCTTCAATGTCGGCCAAGTATGCCATCGGATCGCGACCCGCTGTTGCGAGAAGGTCTTCAGAGGCAAAACGTGTCCAATCAACGGCCTGGCAACGCGCTAACAAATCACCTTCGATCGTTTCGTTGGCAAGCAGGGCTTGCGTGATTTCGTTCACAACACCCAAAAAGCGTTCTTTATCGATCATCATCGGGGCTTGTGCGAGCAAGGTGGCCTTGCTATCACGCGCCGCTTCAACCATCTCGTCTGACCATTCGGGAAGGTCAAGTGTCATCGCCTTGCGAAGATCAGCAGCCTTCAAAAGTGCCGGTGCAAAAAAAGCCAAGCGTGCAGTCACACTTTCGTCTTTATGACCCGTGGCACGAGCGAGCGAACGTTCTATCGACTTGCGGTTCAACATGATGATTGTCCTTTTTTTGATGGCGATATGTGCTTTCAATGAAGCTACATCGACTGGTGTTGATTTTGTTGTATTGCGTCCAATTGTTTAGGGCGTCTGGAAAGAAAACAACCCAGTTTTCTTTCCAGACGGGCCTCACTTCACTGAGGCCCGCCTTGGTGGTTAGTTAGGCTCAACAACCTAAACTCACTTTGGAGGAGTTAAACGTTACTTAGCGTTCTTATCATCCTTTTCTTCAGTCACGTTCTTACCTAGCGCGATTTCCTGGTTAGCCCAGTAACCCCAGTGGTAAGCTGCGTCGGATTCGCTCACCTTACCGTCACCGAACATGATGCGAGCGGTACCACGGTACGGCTGAAAGATACCCGCGCCAAGATAGATGTGAGCAATACCCACAAAGACCGTCAAGAAAAAGAAGACATCGTGTACCAAGTGAGCAAGAAGCAAGGTGTCAGGGCTGAAAGCCACCTTCATACCACCATCGGGCAAGAGACCAGTGTTGAGCCAAAGAACCATACCTGAGAGCGCAAGGCCAATGCAGAAGAACACGAGGGCACCGTCAGCCAAACGCTGAGCGGACTTCACGTGGTGCTGCGGCGGCATATGCACCTTGCCAGGCGCAAAGAGGTAGAACGGAAACTTCATCGCCCAGGCAAAGTCATCACGGTCCCACTTACCAAAGATGTCTTCTTTGAAGAGGTGCACGAAGCCCTTCGGAGACTTCAACACCGCAAAAAGCGGCACCAAGATAAAGGGAATCGCGAACACGCGGTGGAGCATACGCATCGTCTGCGTGAATTCACCACCCATGATGCCCCCACCGAGGCTCGGGACGAACACGAACACTCCAGTCACCGCCAACAGGATACAGCTGATAGCCACTACCCCATGGGTGACACGAGTGAGCAGAGAGTGACGCTGAATGTACTTGGTCATTCTGTGTCTCCTTCGTTATTATTTACCGGAGGCTTCTTTTTCAAGAAGCTCCTTGACTTCACGATCGGCCAAAGCACGCTGTTCAGGCGTCCAGGACTTCTTAGCTTCTTCAATCGTCACCTTTTCACGGCGATAACCCGTAGCAGCGATGAAGGAAACAGCCAAACCTGCGAGCACTGCAGCGGTACCCACACCAGTGACCTTACGCATCGTGTCAACCATCCCCACCATCTTATTAGGCTTCGGATCGGTCGGAAGGCCATACGCTTCATGACCAAACTGGCAAACCTGCAACACGTGCAAACCACCCATTTCATTGACACCGTAAAGTTCAGCCTTATCGAACCCCTTCTTCTTCAGGAATTCAACACGCTTCTGACCCAAAGCGATCATTTCGTCACGCGGACCAAACTTCAGCGCTTCAGGCTGGCAGGTCTTCACGCACGCTGGCACACCACCCTCTTCAAGACGGTCAATGCAAAGTGTGCACTTGTCGATCAAACCGTCGCCCGGACGGAAGCGAGGCACATCGAACGGGCAAGCAGACTGACAATAGGTACAGCCGTTGCACTTGTTGGTGTCGAAAGACACGACACCGTTTTCGTTCTTATAGAGTGCACCTGAAGAACAGATCGCAACACAAGCTGCATCCGTGCAGTGGAAGCACGAGCGACGACCGATCGCAAAGTTAATCGGCTGATACTTGTTACCAGATTCCTTTTCATCGAACGTCATCACCAAACGAGTATCCCCATTCAGATCAGGCGGATTCTGATAAGAACCCGAAAACTTGTTTTCATTGAGGCCTAACGCCGACGGGAGCATATTCCACTGCTTGCAAGCCACCTGGCAACCTTTGCAGCCAGTGCAATGCGAAGAGTCGAACAGCATGGCGACTTCTTTAGTATTAGCCATCATTCATCTCCATTGGCATGCCGTTAGGCTGCCTTTTCAAGGTTGACAAGGAATGCCTTGTATTCAGGAATGTACGAGTTTGGATCACCCACGTTCGGCGGCAAGTCGTTGACGTTGTCACCCGTAGCAAGCTTGGTTGCCCAAGAGAAGTGATGCGGCATACCAACGACATGCGTCAACTTGCCATTAATCATCATGGGCTTCATGCGAATCGTGATCATCGCATCGACGACGACAGATCCACGATTATTCCAAACGCGTACCTTGTCACCCGGACGAATGCCCTTTTCCTTCGCAAGCTCTTCGGAAATTTCTATGAAGTTGCTCGGGATGAGTTCGTTAAGCCACGGGATGTTACGGGTCTGCGTACCAGACTGCCAGTGTTCAACGACCGAGTACGTGGTCACCACATACGGATAGTCCTTGATGTCGCCACGTTGCACAGACGGGTCGTCCGTAAAGCGAGCGCACGGGTTGCCACCAGCACCGTTCAACAAATTTTCGCACGGGGCTTCATGCGGCTCAAAGTGTTCAGGCAACGGACCATCAGCCATCGGGTAGGAGAAGAGACGAGCATTCTGTTCCCACGTCATGAAGAAGGCGTTATCGTCTGGCGCCTTAGCCGTGACAAAGTCACCCACGTCATTCTGGAGCCACTTCTGACCGTTCCATTCAACCAAGACGCGCTTCGGATCCCAAGGTTTACCCTGCGGGTCAGCGGAGCAACGGTTGTAAAGGATACGACGGTTAGCCGGCCAAGCGAAGGACCAACCCGGGAAGAGACCGAGCCCCGTTGGGTCATCCTTACTACGGTTCGTCATCGGCTGCTTCATCGGATCGAGCTTCGTCGCTTCGTTGTTGTAGTAGCCAGAGAAGACCCACATACCACAAGCCGTCGAACCGTCAGCCTGCAACTGAGCATACCCCTTCAAGAGCGTGTTGTCCTTCGTGCTGTAACCATTCAAAGCCCAACAAAGTGCACGAAGATCAGGCTTACCATCGATCGTGTAATCCCAGTTGGACTTCAAGATCTGGTCAGGACATGCACCGCCTTCCTTTTCATAGAGGGCACGGATGTGCTTCCAAAGAAGCATCATCATGTCAAAGTCAGACTTACATTCTCCCGGCGGTTCAATGGCCTTTTCACGCCACTGGATCCAACGACCAGAGTTATTGATAGAGCCAATCTTTTCGTAGATCAAGGCAGCTGGCAAGAAGTAGACTTCGGTCTGAATTTCCTCAGGCTTCATGTCAGGCGCACGCCAGAAGCATGCCGTTTCAGTTTCGAACCAGTCAGCCACAACGAGCCAATCAAGCTTAGCCATGCTGTTACGAGCATGTTTAGCGTTGGGCGTGGAGTGGGCCGGGTTCATACCCCAGCAGAAATACCCCTTGATGACATCATCACGCATGTTATTGAAAGACATGATCGTGGAGTAGTCACCGTAGTCAAGCTTCGGACTGATCTTCGGGATCAAGTCATAGCAGTAGTCGTTTTCGACCGTGGCGTTCTTGCCGAACCATTCACGAAGGGCAGAAATCCAGAACTTCGGCTTGTTGGCATAGTAGCCAGCAGCATAAGTTTCGGTCGTGAGGTAGTCAGCCAAGGTCGGATGCTTCTTACCGGTCGGCCAAGCAAGATAGGCCGGGGCCTGGTGAGAGCTCGCGCCAACATCGGTCGAACCCTGAACGTTCGGTTCACCACGAAGGGCGTTAATACCACCACCAGCAATACCGATGTTACCAAGCAACAACTGGATCACGCACATGGCGCGGCAGTTCTGAGAACCATACGTATGCTGCGTCTGACCCAAAGCGTAGAGTATGGAACCAGCCTTATCGCGAGCGCCAGTCGAGGCAAAGACTTCCCAAACCTTCTTCATCACATCGGGATCCATACCCGTCACCTGTGTCACGAGTTCTGGCGTGTAACGAGCATAGTGACGCTTCATCACATTAAGAACGCAATTCGGATCCTGGAGCGTCATGTCGCGCTTCAAAACCTTGAGGTCAGGCGTGCGGAATTTCGGCGTCCCCGGACGATTCACCCAAGCAAAGGCAGACCCTTCGGAAGTATCCCAAACAGCCTTCTTATCGACGTCGTAACCCCAGGTTTCGTTGTCGTAGCGCTTCGTTTCGGGATTCCAACCAGAGAAGAGACCATTCTTCACGTCAAATTCGTAATCTGGACGGATCAGACAAGCCGCATTCGTATAGTGAAGGACGTATTCCTTCTGATAAAGTTCGTTCTGGAGAATGTAGTTGATAAGACCGCCGTAGAAGGCCAAGTCGGAACCAGGACGAATGCGTGCGTAGATGTCTGCACGGGCAGCAGAACGGGAATAACGCGGGTCAACTACAATCCACGTAGCACCCTTATCCTGAGCACGTTCAACCCAACGAGAAGAAAGCGGATGGTTTTCGACGTTATTGGAACCAATCGACATGATGACGTCGGAGTTCGCAAAGTCGCACCAGTGACTCGTCATAGAGCCACGACCAAAGGTCGGCGCAAGCCCAGACACAGTCGAGGAGTGGCAAACACGCGTCTGATTGTCAATCGCGGCAACACCCAAGCTACGAGCAAACTTCTGAACAAGCCAGGCTTCTTCGTTATTGAGCTGAGCAGCGCCTAAGCTAGCAATACCATCACAACGGTTAACCGTCACATTGCCTTCTTTTTCTACGAAGGAAGCGTCACGGGTCTTCTTGACATGGCGAGCAATTTCAGCGGCTGCCTGTTCCCAAGAAAGGCGTTCCCATTCCTTGCTGCCCGGGCGACGAACCATCGGATACAGCACACGATCCGGATGGAGCTGAGCACGACGATCCTTCGTCACGATATTGCGAAGGCCCCACATAGCAGCGCCCTTCGGGCAAAGACCGCCAAGATTGACCGGATGATCTGGGTCACCTTCAAGATTAATAAGTTCACCATTGCGAGTCGAGCAAATCGTGCCACAACCACCAGAGCAATAGCAGCAGATATTCGTCGTTTCGGTCACGCTCGTCAGCTTATAAGGCGATACCGAACCACCAAGTCGAGCCGCATGGGCTGTTCCGATCAAACCGGAGGCCGCACCGCCGCCGAGAAGCAGACCGCGCTTGAGAAAACTTCTGCGAGATACTTCCATGGGGGGATCCTTCATTGAAAGTTGTTGTTGTGCCGTCGATTAGGGACCTGACATCTGAACGGTCAACGAGCTCGACGGGTATCTTGTTTCGACAGGAGGCTCTGTCGTCGCAAGATGAGTGTGCCTTTCTTGAAAACTCCTGACAACCCTTCTTACGCATTAAGGTAAAGACCTTTTGATCAACCTTCGTACCTAAACCTTCTATCCCCAACGAGGTACACCGTTGTAGCTAAAGCACAACACTTTCTACAATTTTCGATCTCAATCGTTATTCATTCAATGAATAGCGGTTGCATTTTTTAGAGAACTACCACATCCCATATTTATGGGATTCCACTCAACTCTTTTCTTTCTTCTCGCATTTGTTGTAAATAAACCTCATCTGAAGCCTTAAAGTTTGCTATCCTTTCACTACGGGAAAACCCGAGAGCCCTTCTCGTAAACCACCATTCCCAGCCTTTTTGTCTTCCACCCACAAGCCCTCACTATGCATCTCCCTCGATTTGGTCAAACATCGTTTCGTTCCAATTTCGCGCAAAGAATGACGCACGTCGGTCGTCAAGCCGTTGGGCTTGTTGCAGGTCTTGGTCTTGCGTGCTTCGTGAGCACTGCCGCTTTTGCTACCTCGACCGATGCAACTAAAGCTCATGACGCCACCAAATTTGACGTCATTGTGATTGGAGCCGGGGGCGCGGGTTTAAGTTCAGCCGTCTCTGCCGCTGAAAATGGCGCCAAAGTGATCGTGGTCGAGAAAATGCCCTTTATTGGTGGCAATACGGTCTTAGCAGCGAGCTTTATGCTTGGCATTCCTAAAGACAACCGTCTTGAAGCTGATCGTCTTGAATCCGACATGATTCGCGAGGGTGGTCGTACACTTGATGTAAACCTTATGAAAAAGGTCGTCACAGAATCTAGCGATACAGTGGAATGGTTGCGTTCGTTTGGCGCCAATTTGCAGTCATTCTGTATGACACGTGACCAAAACTTGAAAGCGAGCTGCCGAGCAGAAGAGGACGACGGCTCGATTTCGCGTCGAGGCATTCAGCCAGCCAATGGCGGCTACATCGGTGAAGAAGTCATCAAAGCCCTTTTGCACGGCGCAGACAGTCACCATATTCCCATCCAGACACAGTCAGCTGTACAAAGCATTGCACTCAACGAAAATGGACAAGTGGAAGGCGTGGTGATTGAAAACGCCACTGGTCAACAGCGTCACCTCAAAGCCCCGGCTGTCATTATTGCGACAGGTGGCTTTTGTGCCAACGAGAGCATGGTTACCACGTATATCGAAAATTCCGAAGGGCTTCAGAGCACCAATTCGCCAGCGGCCACGGGTGACGGTATTCGCATGGCTGAAACCCTGGGGGCAGAAACCGTCAATATGAACGCAGTCTCGATTCAACCGACGACGTTACCCTTCTCGGGCCTTGTCATTCCTCGTCAAGCTCGCGTCAACGGTGCCATCCTCGTCAATGATCAAGGGGAGCGTTTCGCCGACGAACTCTCGCCAGACCTTGCAAACCAAATTCAAACCAAGAATCACGGTCGTGCCTGGCTCATTTTTGACCAAACCCTTTTGGATAGCATGCCCGTCTTAGCGAGCTACGCACGTTCGGGATACTTCATTCGTGGCAACACCGAAATTGAACTCGCTCGCGGCATTCGAGTGCCCGCCGAAAAACTTCGTGATACGATACAGCGCTATCGTAACTTTGTCGAATTAGATAAAGACGGAGACTTCAAGCGAAGCTTAATGACGAGTCGCTTGAATCATTCGCCCCTTTATGCCGTAAGCGTCCGTCCTGGGATTCATACATCTTTAGGTGGCGTCAAAGTCGATACGGATACGCGTGTCCTCACGAAGCAAGGCGCTATTCCTGGTCTTTATGCAGCAGGCGAAGTCACGGGCGGCATCTTAGGACAAAGCCGACTTGAGGGTACTGGGCTCACAACAGCCTTGGTGTTTGGCCGCGTGGCTGGTCGTGAAGCAGCACAGTGGGCCAAAGCCCATGCCAAGCCTTCGAGCAATAAGTCTAAGCCCACAGTCAATACGCCCGCTAAAGCGCAATTGACACAAACCACGGTGCCTTAAACTAGCGCTGAATTTGATCTCGACCGTTTGGCCGAGACACCGATTGTCGCGGCCTTTGTCATAATGATCTCAACCACTCGTTTGGAGAGATCATTTTGAAACCATTACGCATCTTTCATTCAGCCGACTGGCATATCGGCAAGGGACTCGGCAACATTGATCGCACTGAAGACTTTCATCAGTTCTTCAGCGATCTATTAGCGATGATTGCCGATCGCAAACCAGACGTTTTGTTGATTGCGGGTGACATTTTTGATACGTCCATGCCCGCCAATAGTGCTCAGCGCCTCTATTACGACTTTATGCGTTCGCTTGAAGGCACATCGTTGCGCGCCACGATTGTGACGGCAGGTAACCACGACTCTCAACGCTTTTTAGAAGCCCCTCGTGCGCTCCTTGAAACCTTACGTTGTTATGTCGCAGGCGACACGGCAGAAACACAAAACTTTGTTTTGCGCGATGAAGATGGCACCCCTTATTTGGCTGTGGCGGCGGTTCCCTATTTGAGAGAAGGTGATGTTCGTCGTGGCACCATTGATGACACGGATGCAGATCGCGCACAACGCTTTGCGTCTGGCGTACGTACACACTACGACGCGGTGCATAGCCTCCTCATGGATGAACTCCAAGGGACTCGCGTCCCCATGATCGCCATGGGGCATCTCTTTGTCACGGGCTCCAAACTGAAACCCAATAGCGACCCTTTTGAACATAACGATAGCGTCTATGTTGGCACTTTGCGTAATGTCACTGCCGATGCCTTTGGTGACAATTGGGACTATGTGGCCTTAGGTCATATTCATCATGGTCAAGTCGTCAAATCCAATGTACCCATGCGCTATAGCGGCTCGCCTGTTGCCCTCTCCTACTCACACATGGCTTATTACCATCACATTGTCGAAGTGACGTTTGATGAGAAGGGCACCATGTCGATTGAAACCTTGCCTGTCAAACAACCTCGTCAGTTTGTACAGATTAAAGGCACGTTTGAAGACCTCAAAGCGGGGATCGAACAGGCGGGGCAAACCTATGCCATACCCTTTGTCGAAGCCACGCTCACGTCTAACGAATGCCTCCCTGACCTCTCTAACGAACTCACCCTGTATGGCGAAGCCCATGGGGTCATTGTCACGGCCGTTCGTAACGAGACCTTAGCCGCACGTTACGCACAAGCCAACGAAGAAACGCCAGACCTTTCAGACCTCACGCCCGATGCGGTGTTTAAGGCCTACTTGCGTGAACACAGCGAAGATGACACGACGGCCGAAGCGCGCTTTGACCTCCTCGCCAACTTATTTCATGAGATCGTCGACGAAGTGCACATCAAGCGTCACCCTGCTGACGAAACGACACCAGCCAAACACAACGAAACCCAGAAGGACCTCTAAGCGATGCGACTCTTGAAACTCCGTTTTACGAATATCAATTCGCTTGCCGGCACTTGGGAAATTGACTTTACCCACGCCGACTTTAAGCGTAGTCCCCTCTTTGCCATTATTGGACCGACGGGTGCCGGTAAAAGTACCATTTTGGACGCTGTTTCTCTAGCGCTTTATGCCACAACCCCACGACTACGCGATGCAACAAGCAAACTCGAAGGTGATGACGCATGTCCTGTGCTGACGAAAGGCGAAAAAATGACCGAAGCACGCGTTCGCTTTGAGTCTGACGGCATCGAATATCTCTCTCGTTGGTCACGTCGCACGAAGCGCACAGGCAAACTCTCTGACGATGAAGTCGAACTTATTCGTTACGCACGCCCAGACGACGAAGAAGGCGAAGTCATTGCTACCAAAAAGATCGAGTGGGTTAAGAAAGTACAAGAGGTCACGCACATGACCTTTGAGATTTTTACGCGCTCTGTTTTGCTCGCTCAAGGCGCTTTTGCCAACTTTTTAAAGGCCAACGAAGATGAACGAGCGAACTTACTCGAAAAAATCACAGGGACGGACATCTATACCGAGATCAGTATCGGGATCTTCAATCGCTATAAAGCCGAAAACGAACACCTTAAAGTGTTACAAACCCGTCTTGAAGGAATGCAACTCTTGGACGAATCGATACGCGATTCATTGAGTGCTACGCTCGCCGACCTTCAAAAGCAGTTGCCAAGCTTAAAAACTCAAGCCAAAACACTCGAAACGGCTTACCGTTGGCGTGAACGCTTGGATGCCTTGGTACGTGCTGTCACGCAAAAAGAAGCCGAAGTACGTGCAACAGAAGCGCAAATCACCGCCTTTGAACCCCAGCGTCAACGTGCGGTCTCGGGACGCCAAGCGATGCATCCCTATCAAGACCATCAGGTGTTAGAGGCGACCTTACAAAAAGCGCAATGCACTCAAGCGCACTTAGCCCAACTTAACCAACAACTTGCAACACTCACCGAATACTATCCGCAGTTTCAAAGAGCGCTCTCAACAGCCTCAGAAAACCATCAACGTGCCAAAGCGGCGCGTGAAACATTTGAGCCTGATTATCAAGCCATGCTCACGCTCGACGCGCGCCTAGCAACACTCGCTAATACACTCAAAGGTTTAAAAGAAGGCGAAGCGCTCGCAAAAGCCCAGCTTCAGGCTTCGTCAGCTACCCACACGCAAACCCAGGCCAAATACAAAACGCTTGAAGCCACGGTAGCACAACTTCAGGTCGACGCCCAAAAGACGACCGGAGACGAACTCCTCGAAGGGCCTTTGGCGCTTTTAAATCGCGCTCGAGAAAACCTTGAGCACCTTCGTCAACAATACCGCGAGCACGCCAAAGCCAAAACGCAAAGTGACGAAGCGGTAGCACGCTTAAAAAAGGATGTCGAAACCTTAAACCAACAGGTTGAAGTCGCAAAGACCACCTATGCCACATGTCAGCACGCGACACTTGAAGCGGACAACACACTTAACGCCTTGAGTGCTGGGAATAGCTATGCCTCGACGCTAGAACGCATGCGTACGCTCAGTGACGAAATCGCCCAGGCACGTCACCTCAACAACTATCTAACGCTTGAGGCAATGGTGACTGACACCGAAGTGCGTTTAACGGATACAGCCACGGATCCCGCAGTCGCTTCTTGGTGGCAAACCACAGGGCACCCTAACGTTCAAACCCTCAAGACACAAATTGCCAGTGCGATTGCGACCATTGAAGCCGAGTACCCAGGACTCACGGTCTTGATGCGTACGGATGCCGTTAAGCATTTAGCGAAGCTCACCGAGACGCAAGCGTCCTTGGCCACGTGGACCAATACTTATGCTGAGGCACAAGCTGTGTTACGTCGCGCCCAGGACGATGAACGTAAGGCCAAACTCGCACTCGAAGCACAACAAACAGCAGCCCACGACAAAGCGATTGCCTTAGAAAAAGAAAACGCGCAACTGTTGGCGCGTGCAGAGCGCTTAAAGGACTGCATTGCCGCATCGGCCAAAGAAAAGACCGACGAAAAAGCCGCGCGCGCCCAAATCCCATCATGCCCAGATCTTGACCTACCGGCCCTCTGTCAGCATCTTGCCGATCGCGTCAAAGTCCGTCGTGAACTCATCGCCAAACTCGAACAACAAGAGCGTACCTTATCGGCACTCAAAACCACCTTGGCGCAATGCGAAACGGCACTTGAAAACGCTAAGACACAAGTCACTCAATCGACAGATGCCACGAACGCACAAAGTAAGATCGAAAGTGACGTCAGAAACGAACGTCTTCGTCGCTTTGGTGAGACCAAGCCTGACGAAAAGCGCCAGTTGCTCGAAACGGCCATCCAAGCCGCGCATCAAGCGTGGACAAAAGCGCAAGCAGCCTTACAAAAAGCAGATACGCAGATGGCTAGCCTCAAAGCCACGATTGCGTCGACAACCCAAAGTTTGACCGTCTTGACCGAAGAAGCAACAAAGCAAAAAGAAACCTTCAAGGCGTCGCTCGCGGCTTCAGGCTTTGATGATTGGACAAGCGTCTTAGCCGCCCATATGCCTGACACACAAATTGAAGCGATTGAAATGAAGGCTGAACACTTGCGTCTTGCGCACGCCACCGCAAAAGGTGGGTTAGAAACCACTCAACATGAACATGCCCAAGAAGCCAGCAAAGCACTCTCCACCCTCACAACTAATGCCTTAAAAGTCGAATGGGAAGCGGCCAGTGACGCGCACGCCAAAGTGCAACGCCTTGAAATTGAAACCAGCAGTCAATTGCAAGCGGACGATCAACGTCGTCAACTGGTCGCGGGCGCACAGCGCGAAATTGAAGCCCAAAAGAGCATTGTCAATCAGTGGAGCATCCTCAACGAGATGATTGGGAGCCACGACGGCAAGAAATTCCGTACAGCCGCCCAAAAAGTCACGTTCCGCGTGTTGTTAAAACTCGCCAACGATGCCATGAAGACCATGACCTCTCGCTACCAATTGTTGACGGGTGGCACGTCTGGCTTAGCACTGAACGTGCTCGATAAAGACATGGGCGCGATTGTGCGCACCTCGCAAAACCTCTCAGGTGGCGAAACTTTTATGGTGAGTTTGTCGTTAGCCCTGGGACTCTCACGAATGGGGGGCGAACACTTATGCGTGGACACGCTTTTCTTAGATGAAGGGTTTGGAACCCTGGACGAGCACACCCTCGATAAGGCACTTTATGCGTTAGAGACCCTGCAAAAGTCGAGCGGCAAACTCATTGGCCTCATTTCGCACGTCAAGAGCATTCGTGATCGCATCGACGCGCAAATCGTCGTGACGGGACGACCTGGCAGCGGCCGCAGCGTCTTGTCGGGGCCGGGCGTTCGTAAACTCGAAGCGAATTAACCGCAAACGCTTAATCCATAAAATATCAGCGTGCTACCACAACGGTGCACGCTGATGTTGTTTGGCGTCTACTAGACAAGGCTTAACGTGTAAAGTCGACGTCCTTCACCAAGGCAGAAACCCCTAAGAAGGCGGCCAAAGCCTTCACGTCGTCACATAAGATCGTGGGTTCAGAAGCCACCAAGTCGTCTGGCGTTGACGCACCATACGTCATAGCAACCACGTCACAGCCAAAGCGCTTAGCCATGATCACGTCATGCGTCGTGTCACCAATCATGACTGTACGTTCTGGAGGTACGCCTAACTCAATCTCGATTTTTTCGAGCATTTCGCTATTGGGTTTAGGTAAACACTCAGAAGCCGTCTGCGTCGTTTCAAAATAGGGTTCAAGCCCCGTACGGGCAAAGACGCGACGCAAGCCTTCACGGCTTTTGCCGGTCGCAATCGCTGTATGAAGGCCTCGCGCTTGAAAACCCATGATAAGTTCACGCATCCCAGGAAACAAAATCACATCGGCTTCATGCGGAATATACCAAGCGCGGTAAATCGCACCAAAGCGATCGTGCTCACGCTCAGGACACTCAGGCACCACTTTCAAAATCGCGCTACGCCAATCCAAGCCAATCACGCCACATGCGTCTTCAAAGGTCGGTACGGCATAGCCCATTTCACGGGCGGCATGTTGAATACCTTTAGCAATCAGCGCCGTGGTATCCATGATGGTGCCATCCCAGTCAAACACAAAAAGATCGTATTTAGGTGCAAAACCGATCATTTTGTTTGTCTCCCATCCAACACCTTCAAAAGAGCCACACAGTCATCCGGCATTGGGGCTTGAATATGCAAAGGTTCTCCCGTCATTGGGTGCACGAACTTCAATTCAGCCGCATGAAGGAACATGCGCTTCAAAGGAGCACCGAGTACACCGTGCGAGACCGCCTTATTAAATTCGAAATCCCCGTACTTATCGTCCCCCACCAGAGGGTACCCTTGCGAGAGGGCGTGAACACGAATCTGATGCGTGCGTCCCGTTTTGAGTTCAGCGTCTAAAAAGCTCACGTCACCATAACGCTTTAATAGCGTAAAGATCGTGTGTGCGGCCTGCCCTTCAACAGGATCTACACGCACACGGCGTTCGCCCGACGGCAACAAATAGCGGGCCAAGGGCTTTTTGACGTGCTGACGGTCGTTCACCCAATCACCCTTCACTAAAAGGCGATAGTGCTTTTCGATACCGCCACCCTCTTTCATCATGTCATGTAAGCGCACCAGTGCCTTACGGCTACGGCATACGATTATGGCGCCAGACGTCTCACGATCTAACCGGTGAGCCAACTCTAAAAAGGGTTCATCAGGACGAGTCGCACGCAAGCGTTCAATGAGGCCATGCGAAATCCCAGAGCCGCCATGCGCAGCAATCCCTGAGGGTTTATTGACAATTAAGAGATGACGATCCTCATAAAGGATCGGCAACACGCCCTCAGCCAAAGGCACAGCCGCTGGCTTATGTTGGGCTTTTTGTGAGACGCGAATAGGCGGCACGCGCAACAAATCCCCTTCAACCAACTTGGTCTCTGCTTTGACGCGACTCTTATTGACACGCACTTCGCCACCTCGCACGATACGATAAATATGACTTTTAGGCACCCCCCGGGCAACTTTCATCAAAAAATTATCGACACGCTGACCATCGGCATCAGGACCAATTCGAATCCAATTTACCTTCTCGGTATTCATCGCATTCAGGCGAGATGACGGGTAGATTGTAATTTCTGCTTTGTTTTGCTCTGTCATCGTTTATACTTGCTAGTTATGATCAAATAAAAGACTTTTTAAGTGTCTCTTTTTTGATCCATTTGACAAAACGTGACGAGGTCGCGCCCCGTCAGGCGCTGATGTAGCAGTGACACTACATCGTGATGCGCATTTTCTCACGTTTTCACTGTTTTTTGTACTCTCGGCTCTCTGACGGGAGCGGTGAGATTAACGTTTTTTTCAACAAGTGGTCTGGTACAACACGTACCGAACGGCTTGGTTGCGTTTGCCGTCATCCAAATGGACTCGACGTCGAAACGTCACACCGATGAATGAAGCTTGCTGCTGAGCTCGCAACGCACATCGCGAAGTGCTTTTATGAAAGCCCGATGTGGACAGATGCTTGAGCGCTGTTACCGCCAGATGCGGTCAGAAACCGTAGCTCCTCCCTTCATTTGGTTTGACCGTGTTCGCCGTTCGATGTTTCCAGAATAAATGCTTCGACATCACGCCAGCGTTCGTTAGCGCGTTGCATCAATCCACAAGCGACGGTCGAAATATTTTCGACCTCGTTGCCAAGAATAGAAAGATTAACTTGTCTGCCGCTTTGGGCTGTCAGCCTCATTAGAGCGGACCCCTGATCGGGAATTATGAAGGGGATGAAGCCCTTTTCCTGACAACGCCATGTTTGATCCGCAGCTCCCGTTGCTCACAGAACCAACGGTTAGAGCGCACCAAACAATCGGTTGACGTTGGATCATCTGTGTGGTCTGAAAAATGCTCCAATGAGACTTATCAGCGAATGCACCGACGGACTTTTTCTTGATTTCATCAAAAGAAAAAGGCTCGGATGCTGTGAGGGATTGAGCAGCTATCGCTCGTGATGCGTATAGCGTTGACTCTCCCCAGTTACCCTATTGGTTTTGGGGTAGACACAGCACCGTGACGCACCCGACAGCAACCAGGACGGCTGGCTCAAAAGAGGTCTCGCGAAGATTGTTCCCTTTCAGGATTCTTTTGATGCCATTAACGAAGAGAGAACATCAACGTAGATGAGTCTGCCCTTGTCTTGGGCTACGACTCCATCGCTGGACGTCTTCATGACCTCTTTTCGTCTTTGCCGTTGCCCGAAGTCTCACTTTGGACAGGCTAATCTACGCTTTCAAGGCACGCCCAAAGTCCGCCCGCGTTAGTGGCGACAGGAGTGCTATCCCCATGAAGCGCATGCTTTTTAATGCCACGCACGCTGAAGAAACGCGTGTTGGCATTGTTGACGGTCAGAAGCTGATCGACATTGATATTGAAACGGTCGGTCGCGAAGCCCGCAAATCCAATATCTACAAGGGTGTTGTTACCCGTATTGAACCAAGCCTTGAAGCCTGCTTCGTTAACTATGGCGAAGAACGTCACGGCTTCCTTCCCTTCAAAGAAATCTCTCGCGCCTACTTTAAAGAAGGCCTTGATGTGCGTTCGTGCTCGATTCGTGACGCCATCACCGAAGGTCAGGAACTCATCGTTCAGGTTGAAAAAGAAGAACGTGGCAACAAGGGGGCTGCCCTCACCACATTTATCAGCCTGGCAGGTCGCTATCTCGTTTTGATGCCCAATAACCCACGTGGTGGTGGTGTCTCTCGCCGTATCGAAGGTGAAGAACGTCAGGAACTTCGTGAAGCCATGGAAAAGCTCGACTTGCCGCACGGCATGTCGACCATTGCTCGTACGGCTGGTATCGGTCGCACGACCGAAGAGTTACAGTGGGACTTGAACTACCTCTTGAAGCTCTGGAAAGCCATCTCAGAGGCCGCAACCCCGCAGTACGAATTAACGCGTGAAGAAAATGGCCTTCGCACAACAACCTTAGTGACGACCGCCGTGGCTGACGGTCGTCCATTGCGTCGCGTCAATCCGCCCCCCTTCTTGATCGTTGAAGAATCGAACCTTGTGGTTCGCGCCATTCGCGACTACTTCCAGCCCGATATCGGTGAAGTGCTCGTTGACACAGACGAAATCTACGAACAAGCTCGCCAATTCATGGCGCATGTGATGCCTGACATGGTCAATCGCGTGAAGCGTTATCGTGAAGACATTCCTCTCTTTACGCGCTTCCAGATCGAGCATCAGATCGAAACCGCTTATTCCCGTACGGTGCCGTTGCCCTCTGGTGGCGCCATCGTGATCGACCACACCGAAGCTCTCGTCGCTGTCGACGTGAACTCTGCCCGTGCTACGCGCGGTGCTGACATCGAAGAAACCGCTTTCCGTACAAACTGCGAAGCTGCCGACGAAGTGGCTCGTCAGATGCGTTTGCGTGACTTAGGTGGCTTGATTGTCATCGACTTTATCGACATGGCTGATGCGAAGAATCAGCGCGCCGTTGAACAGCGTTTGAAGGATGCTTTGCGCTATGACCGCGCTCGCGTTCAGATGGCCAAGATCAGCCGCTTTGGTCTAATGGAACTCTCTCGCCAGCGTCTACGCCCTGCCCTCTCTGAAGGTAGCCATATCACCTGCCCACGCTGTAATGGCGTTGGCGTCATCCGTGACACCGAAAGCTGCGCCTTGCAGGTGCTTCGTATCCTCCAGGAAGAAGCCATGAAGGAAGGCACGGGTGCCGTACACGCTCAGGTGCCAGTGGACGTGGCTACGTTCCTCTTGAACGAAAAGCGTAACGACATCACGAAGCTTGAAGCTCGTCATCGTGTGCCGATCGTACTGATCCCGAATACGCATCTCGAAACACCACACTACCATATCGAACGTCTCCGTCAGGATGACGAACGCCTTGAAGATACGACACCGAGCTTTAACCGCGCCGAAGACGTGACGACGGTGGCTGACGATCCGTATGCACTCAAGAGCCAAGAAGATAAGCCACAGCGTCCGAAGCAGGTGCCGGTCATCAAGAACGTGTTGCCGCGTGATCCAGCGCCGATCCACCCGACCGTGACGAAGGAAGAAAAGGAGGACGCCAACAAGGCCGTTCAACTTCAGCCTGTCACCCCGCAGAAGGGTCTCTTCTCTCGCATCATCAGCTTCTTCTTTGGTAGCAAAGAAGAAAAGCCTGATGAAAAGAAGGAAGAAGTCAAGAAGCCAGAAGGAAAGAAAGAAAAGGGACACGCTCGTGAAGATCGTCGCCACGGTCGTCGCAATAATCGCCGGGAATCTACGCGTACACGTCGCGTCAACAATGAACGCCACGAACTGGCTGAAAAGACCGAAAAGGTTGAAGCACGTGTTGAAGAAAAGAAGCGTCGCGAACGTCCGGCTCATCGCCCTGTAGAAGCGCCGGTCGTTGCTGAAGCCGCTACGCCTAAGGCCGAAGGAGCTGATCGTATGACGCGTCGTCGTTCTCGTCGTCGCCGTCCTTCGGACGAAACACAAACCAATACGCCTGAAACGCCGGTAACGACTGATATCGCTCAGATGCCTGAAGTGGTTGCTTCCACGTCAGAAGTGCAAGCCCAGGTCGAACCCGTTAAGGCTGACGTTGACCTCGCCACCCCGGTGACCGAAGAAACCTTAGTTGACACCCAACGTCCGGAAGGCGAAGAAGTCGCTGAAGAAACTCAGGGCGAAACCCGTCGCCGCCGTACGCGTCGTCGCCGTCGTAGTAAGACGGGTGCCGAACAGACGGCTGAAGCTACGGCTACCGACAC
Organism: Sutterella sp.; assembly: GCA_020025915.1. Taxonomy (GTDB): domain Bacteria; phylum Pseudomonadota; class Gammaproteobacteria; order Burkholderiales; family Burkholderiaceae_F; genus Sutterella. The sequence goes on along the minus strand of JAHHRH010000007.1, from coordinate 21,468 downwards.
GCAGATGATTGACGACCAGACGGTCGCTGAAAAAGAAGACGTCAAGGCTGAAACGACGGAAGTCGCTAAGACCGACAAGATTGAGGTCACTGACTTCGCTGCTGAAGTGGTGACTCAGCTCGAATCTGCCCCGGTGTTTGCTGAGGTTGAAACGAAGTCCGTAGCTGACGTAGTATCTGAAGTCAAGCCAGAAGCGAAGGCTGAGGGTAAGAGTGAGGCTGAAGCCCTAGAACCGAAGATCGACACAGCGGTTGAAGCGAATGACGCCAAGGTTGAAACCAAGGTGCAAGAAGTGGTTAAACCGTCTGAAGTGACCTTTATCCTTCCGATTGAGTCCTCGGGTCTCGTTCAGATCGAAACGAAGACGAAGGCTGAACCGTCGGATTACACCGACCATACGCCTCGCGGTCGTAAGCCTGTTCACTATGAATCTGATCAGACGAACGAACCTCTCATTCAGATCGAAACTCGTAAAGGGCCTAAACCTACGCAGGCCGTAAAGCCCACTAGAGCGCTCACCGAAACGAAGGCTGAGACACCCGTCGAAGTAGATGACTCCAAAAAGGACGCGCCAAGCATGGCCGATGTCGCGCTTTATATTACGGAGCAGCTTGAACTCTCTGAACGTCGTGCACGCCGTACGCGTCGTAGCAAGAAGGGAGATCCTGCGGTCAAGACCCATATGAAGCCGATCGCTGAAGCTGTTGCAGGTATCGTCTATGAACCGACGCCACTCGAACGTTTGGCGACCTTGGCCGCTCAAGAAGTCAAACGCCTTCAGGAAGCCGCTCAGCAGACAGAAACGCAAGCCGAAACTCAGGCTACCGTTGCAGTCGAACCGGCTGAACCGGTTGAAGTGACACAATCTGACGTGACGCCAGTCGCTATGCAACCGGCTCAGCATAACGTGGCTGAAGGGCTCGCTGAAAACCTTGAGCGCGCAGGCTTAGTTCAGGTTCACACCAAACCTGAATTGGTCACCTTCAAGGGCTACGAAGTCGTTCGCTATAGCGGTCGTCCGGCACCCGTGCGTGCCGATGCAGCCGAAGCGATTGCCCTTCAACAGGTGCATACGCGTCCTGAGCTCTGCAAGCCTGTCGTCTACGAAGCGGTTCGCTATCCTGGTCGCCCCTACACGGCATCAGCCGTGATCGCTGAAGAGCCGCTCATTCAGGTCCATACCCGTGTCTAACGGGACGGCACCTTAATCGCAAGGCCTTACGGGCGCCGTCCAAAAAGCGGCGCCCGTTTTATTTCGTTTTTGACCCATGTCTCACGCAACTCCCTCAACCTATCGTGGACGCTTTGCCCCTTCGCCCACAGGAGCGCTTCATGCCGGTAGCCTCGTCGCTGCTATGGCTAGCTTTTTAGATGCACGTGCCCATGACGGCGTTTGGCTTATTCGCATTGAAGATATCGATCCACCACGCGATATTCCGGGCGCGGGTGAAGCCATTCTTGATACGCTCTTTCGTTTAGGACTCACGTCTGACGAACCCGTGATTTGGCAACATGACCGCTATGACGCTTATGAAGCGGCCTTAGCGCATTTAAACGCTCAAGGTTTAGTCTACGGGTGTGCTTGTTCACGTAGAGAAGTCGCGGCACTCGCCGTCGCTTTAGGGCTCGCTCCTTCGGTATATCCGGGTACCTGCCGCGAAGGCACACACGGGCGTCCCGTACGCGCCATTCGATTTAGAACGACCGCAGACCCCATCACCTTTACTGATCGCTTGTGCGGTGTATATACGCAAAACGTTGAGCGTGAAGTAGGAGACTTTGTCCTAAAGCGCGCTGACGGCTTATGGGCCTACCAACTCGCCGCCATCACAGATGACATTGAAGCGGGCATCACCGATGTGGTGCGTGGTGCTGATCTTCTTGACAACACGCCACGACAAATTGCACTCATTCGTACGTTAGGGGGTACGGTGCCCCGTTATTGCCATTTACCTTTGGTGCTCAATCACGACGGTCAAAAGCTCTCAAAACAACAAGGCGCAACCCCGCTCAACCCCGATGACCTAATGGGCGAACTCGAGCGCGCCTGGACACATTTAGGGTTCCCAACCTTGGGCGCTGATTCGATTGCCGCCTTCTGGCGTACCGCTCTACCCCTTTGGCAAGCCCGCTTTGGACAATAACGATGGCCATTAGAAGTCTTTGGATGCTCATTGCGACGCTACTCTTTACGTTGATGGCAGCCACCACAAAAGCTGCTACCACCCACTACGGCATCTTTGAAATCATCTTTTATCGTTCGCTTTTTGGCATGGCACTTTGCTTTATTTTGTTAAAGCGTAGCGGACAAACCATCAAAACCACCTCCCCTTGGCGACATCTATTGCGTTGTGCAATTGGAACCACGTGCATTACGTTAGGGGTTTACATTTTGGCCGTAATGCCGATTGCGACTGCCCAAACCTTGACCTACACATCCCCTTTGTGGTTCTGCCTCTTTTTAACGATTGGCTTATTACTCTCGCGTAGTCCATTAGACTTCAAACTCTTGAGTGCGGTACTCATGGGCTTTGGTGGCGTGCTCCTCATTTTGCGCCCCGACTTTGGCATTACCAATGGGTTTGATGCGACGATGGGCATCTTGACCGGGCTCACAGGTGGAGCGGCTGACTTTATGATTCGCCATCTCTCACAACTTCGTGAACCTCGTGAGCGTATCGTCTTTTATTTCACCCTTTCTGGGACTCTCGTCGGTGGGTTTGTAACCGCTTGGTTAGGCTTTGCCTCTCACACAACTGAAGGTCTTTGGCTTTTAGCAGCCATTGCCTTGACGGGCACCTTTGCGCAATTAGCGCTCACAGCAGCTTGGTCGGGCGGTCATCCGATTCTCAATGCGGTCTTTCAGTTTTCGGGGATTCCTTTTGCTCTACTCTTAGGTGTTCTACTCTTTAACGAGACCCCCGACACCTTGAGTCTTATAGGCATTGCGATCGTGACGATCGCGGGCATTGTGGCCTCTGTCCTACGTATCCAAGCAGAACACAAGACCAAGGCTTAAGAAGCCTTTCAAACAAAAGCAAACGGTCCTTGAAATGGGTTGCCCCCTCAAGGACCGTTGTAAGCTATCCAGCGATCGCGACCTTTAACGAATGATGCGCGGCGTCGCTGTCGCCATACGTGCCATGGGCGAATCGTCAGATTGCGCACGTTCAGCCAAGAGGCGATCCATTTCTTCGTCGCTAGGATCATCGTCCTCTTCGCTCACCAAACGGTCGGCAATCGACAAGAAGCTAGGCACCACCACGTCATCGTCACCCACGGTTTCATCTTCAGAGGGTTCAACGACCGACAAGACCTTAACTTCAAACTGCAATGCAATACCCGCTAACGGATGATTGGTTTCTAAGACGGCCATACCATCAGCGACTTCGGTCACAAACCAACGACGACCATCATTCACTTCGCCTGGCACCCCTTCAAAGGCCAAACCACGCACAACGGTTTCAGGGTTACCCAAGCGCTCAACGGGCACCATGACCAAGGCATCAGGATCGTACTCACCAAAAGCATCTTCGGGTTCAAGCTTAATAAAGAAGCCTTCCCCAGCAAAGCGACCTTCTAAGGCTGCTTCGAGCTTAGGAAAAATATCACCGTGCCCATGCAAGTACGTAATCCCTTCGTCTCCCGACTCCTCAAGCACTTTACCAGTCATGTCCGCCATGCGCACAGACAACGTGACAAGCATGTCTTTCTTCACAGAAAGCGTCATGTCAATCTCCAACAAGTTATAGATCTTCTAGGCGGCGCCAGCCCGTTGGCAACACACACCCAGGTCGAATCAATAGATAAATCAATAAGACCACATTGAACCCAGGCACCAACATCAAAAAGCCCCAAGCCCCACTGTGACCAATATCATGTAAACGGCGCGCTGAGGCGACCGTCATAAACAAAAAAAATAAATTGATGATGAGCGGATACACCAAGCGTCCAATCCACAGCAAGTCCTCATCACTCAAAAAAGGCGCGTCTGAGACCCAATCAATCGACAACCAAATCAGCCACGCCCAAAGCAAACCCAAGAGCGTTTCTTTGGCATAGCGAAGCCGTCCAGATCGAAATTGAGGACAAAAGCTAATAAGCCATAAGCTCAACTGACGCGTCATCGTTAGAGCGCTTCAAGGAGCTTAAGCCAACGCGCACAAGCTTCAGGCGTTAAACGACCTTCTTTTTGAGCGTTTTGATATGTCTGACGTAACACGGTTTTTTGGGCTTCACGCGCGTCTTGTGCCTCAAGCGACAATCCATTAAGTTTCGTCAAAGTTTCGTCAAAACGTGCCTTCGCCCAATCTTCTGCATCGGCATCCATACGTTCGACAGCGTCAGTTTTCGGCAAAGGTTCATGAGGCTCTAAGATGTCAACCGCGGGCGTTTCTCGAACCACACGTTGAGGAGCAGGACGTACTTTAGATGATGTACCACGTACCACAGGTGCTGCGTCTTCTAACGTCATCACAGCCAATGGATCAGGACCAAAACGATTCAAGCCTTTTTTGCCCTCCCAAAATCCCAATACAAAAATCATAATGAATTGAAGCCCTGGAATAATCAAAAAGAGCGCAGCCATCCCACTATAGTTGATGTCGTGTAAGCGTCGAACGACAACTGAGACTAGGCACGCCGTGAGTGTGAGGAAATAGGCCCACGCCAGCCCTAAGACCACCATATGAACGGACGTTGAAGGGACTTCGAAAGGACTTAACGAAGCAAAGACAAAAGCAAAGACGAAAACACCGACAAAGCTCAACACACTCAGCACAATCAAGGTGCGCCAATAGGCTGAACGACTTACGCGTCCTTTAAACGAAAAGGACAAAATTTCATTGATACCCAACGACATCACATCCTCACCTAGACAAGAAAAGCCTCGGCGCTTCGATGAAGCAAGAACCGAGGCTTGCAAAGGCATCCATAAGACGAATGGATGCCACAAAAAGACATCACGCGATGTTTAGCGGAGCTGTTCTGCCAAGAGCGTCAAGATGTTCTTAGCAACCCCGGTCTCATCCTCAGCCCCATCGGCACCCAAGACAAGAATACGGGTTGAGGCACCTTCGTCCGACAAGTGGATACGGTATTCAGGCGCTTCCACAGCCTTGTCAGAGCCAAAGACACGCGTAAAGAAGCCACGTTCAGACTTGACATGCTTTTCGTACTCAGGATCCAAGTAGCGAACCATGAAGTTACCAGCAACACGGTCACGATCCACCAATTCAAAGCCCATACGGTCAACCAAGAGACCCACCGTACGCCATGCGCGGTCAAACGGTTCCTTGAGCATCACGGCTTCTACAGAGCCATCTTCAGCCTTGACGAGGTCGCTACGGGCTTCTTTCTTCGTCACGTCAACCACAGCAGCGACTTCAGCCTTCTTGATGGGTTCAGCTTCAGGATTAAATTCTTCGTCGATACGAAGAGCCAAACGCTGGAGCATTTCAGCTTCCATCGTCGGGTCAGCGGGGCCCGGCTGCCACATCGTGGAGTCGTTCTGAGAACCTGTCACCACTTCGACCATCGATCGATGCGTAATGAAGATGTCGCTAGATCCATCGGCATTACGTTCGATACGGCAACGGTACTGGTCACGTTCACCCGTCGAGTAGGCAAAGTCAAGAACCTTACCGATCGTGCCACGGATGATGTCCTGCGGCAACTTGGCCTTATTTTCAGCCCATTCGGTTTCCATATAACCCGTCTTGGGGTTCTGGTTCTTGATGACCAAGCCAACGGAAGGCCAGAAGTCCTGAACCACCGTCCAGAGCTGTTCAGCATCGGCATTCACGCGCAACCAACGCTCAGAGCCGTCACGCATAATCTTGGACGTCACGACACGCTGAACAATGGCACCACGTTCTTCGACGACTTCACCAGCGAGCTGCGCACGTGCCTGTTCGGCATTAGCACTCACAATACTCGGACGAGAAGGTACCTCAAAGCGGTTTTCATTCGGAATGTTGGCCAAATCAGGCGGTACTTCGAGGTTAGCACGGGTGTTAGAGGCTTCGTACTGAACCTTATCATCAGAGAAGTTAATACCGAGAGCGGAGCAACCACCAAGAACCAGCAGAGCCGGGCAAAGCGTAGCTACACGCAATGAACGCTTAATCATCGAGGATTCCTTCAATCAGAAAATCTAGAACGTCAACTTTTACCCTGACCGGTCGATCAAAGCACACATCAACGAAAACAATCATTCCCGTCACGCGGAAATGCGCCGAACCAGGATTCGACGAACATATCTTGAGGAGTTTAGCAAACTCTCACTACTTCAACCTATATTCATTGGCCAAAGTCATCAAAAAAAAGCATCTCTTTGAGTGTTAACGATAGTTTTCAAGTGGTAAAGCATAGGCTTCCACAGCACCAGGCTTCATAAACACGATGCGAGCGATGCACGTCTCCAATGCCGTCATCCCTTCTTCGTAGGCAATCAATCGTGCGCCCTCTGGCATCAAGCGTAAGAGTTCACCCTCTTCTAAAAAGTGCGCAGGATTTTTTGGGTGCGCCCAAATCATCGTGTTGGCTCGTGTAAAGGTTTCCATCACAAAGAGGCCACCTGGCGCCAAACTCTCCCAATAAAACGAAAAATGCGGACGATGCAAATAGTTGGTGACCACGATCCCAGCAAAGCGATCCTTGGCCCATGGCCAGGCTTCATTTTCGAGGTCACGGCATTCGACCGTCACGTTCGGCATATCGACCAAAGATTCAACCTCGGTCACATTAATATCCACCGCCAAAACGTCGTGTCCTTCTAAGGCCAACATCGCCGTATGGCGTCCGCCACCACAAGCCAAATCCAAGATCTGACCATGACGGCTAAAGAGATGACGCCAACGCATCACCCAAGGCGACGGTTGACGAAAAGACTGAACATATGCGTTTTTAGCCATCAAAGCACCACATTCACCAACCACTCTCCCATTTCTAAGAAGGGACGCGCAAATAAACTTAAGCCGCCACCCGCCATCAGAATGACCAAAATCAGCATCCCGTAGGGTTCGATGCGGTCTAAGAGGTTGCCAGCTGGATTCGGCAAGAGGCCACGAAGAATACGGCCACCGTCCAACGGCGGAATCGGAATCAAGTTAAAGGCCATGAGCATCAAATTCACACTGACACCAGCCACAGCCACGCTAATCACGAACCGTTCATTGATGCCCATAATCACCGCAAACTTCAATACCAAGGCCCAAAGGATGGCTTGTAAGAGATTGGCCATTGGCCCCGCTAAAGCCGTCAACATCATGTCACGGTTGATTTGTCGGAAGTTACGTACGTTGATCGGCACGGGCTTTGCCCATCCCAACACAAAACCAGCACCTCCCGTCAAGGCAGACATGATCACCAACGTGGCCGGTACAAGAATCGTCCCTACGGGATCGATATGTGGCACAGGATTAAGCGTCACGCGCCCGAGCATCCATGCCGTTTTATCACCTAACTGTTTTGCTGCCCAACCGTGGGCAGCTTCATGGATCGTAATCGCAAAAATCAGAGGGATCGCGTAAATGCAGATCGTTTGAATGGCAGAACCAAGCATATTGAGGCTAAGAATAAAACGAAGATCGAATCAGGCAAGTCTGCCACAGTTCTCGATTCAATTGACGCCTGAAGCGTATCGAGACTCAAGAAAAACGCTCAAATTGTTACAGATGGCGCAAAAAACGCCAGACTGGGGTCAAATCCTCAGGGATGGGCGACTGATGCCCAGGCAACGGGCGCGAGCCGCCATGGGTATGCCAATCTGAACCCGCGCTCGCTAAAAAGCCCATTTGTCGTGCGACCTCAGCAAACTTCTGGTCGGCATCTCGCGTTTGAGAGCCCGAGCACACTTCAATGGCTTCGCCGCCCAAGGCTTGGAACTTTTTAAAGAGTTCGTCGAGCATCCAATCTTCACTAAAGGCATAGCGCCCTGGGTGCGCAATCACAGCCATGCCACCTGCCGAGTGGATCAGCTCAACTACTTCGTCTAAACCTGGCCAATCAATTTCAACGCAACAGGGACGTCCTGTCTTTAGATACTTATCAAAGGCTTCTTGATACTGCGACACATAACCCGCTTTTAAAAGCCAACGCGCAAAATGGGTTCGCGACAAGTTGTCCTTGTTATCAGCTAGCGACAGCGCACCTTCATAAGCGCCTTGAATCCCAAAAGACGCAAAGCGCTCGCCAATGAGCTGCCCACGACGATCGCGCTTCGTGCAAACATCTCTAAAGAAAGCATCAACCCCAGCCGCAGATGCATCCAGGCCAAGCCCCACAATATGAATGACTCGGCCGCCCCAGCCTGTCGACACTTCAACCCCGGGAATAAAACCCATCCCGAGTTCTTCGGTCACCGCGGACGCTTGATGTACACCATCCATCGAATCATGGTCCGTGAGCGCCATTAACTGAACGCCGTTGTCATACGCAAGATAAACCAATTCACTCGGCGAAAGACTACCGTCGGAGATATTGGAGTGCATATGCAAGTCGATGATCATACGTGGCCCTTAGCGATGAAAAAAGTGGATCTTTTTATTATAGATCGACGATCCGATCGAACGACGAAGTGACACGCTTTTTGGCTTCGTCAATCACTTGAAAATCTCACCCTGCGTCCCCATATATGCTTTATCGACATTGACAGGCACAGCGTGACTCGGCATCATGTGCCCATCTCAATTTTTATAGCGATGTTGGTGGCATTCTTAACCGATCACAATCTAGCCACTCAGTCTTATCATCGCTTCATTCGCATTATTTCGACAATAAGGAGGATACCGAGATAGGTGCCTAATACCTATCCGGCCCCACTATGGACGCTCTTCAGAAACTGCTTTTCCCCCGTGCCGCGGTTCGCGGTGAAACCGTGACGTTACATGACGCTTTCAATCGTGCTGTTGAACATCAGCACCTGCCGTTAGCGGTTCGTCGCTTAGCGGGTGAAGTGACCGCTTCGGCGCTTTTAGCGGCTGCCGCACTCGAATTTGACGGTACCGTGCTTTTGCAGATTGCGGGCGACGGTCCTTTGAAGCTCCTAGTTGCTGAAGTACGACCTGGTCTCGTCTTCCGTGTGAGCGTGACTCTTCGTAACGACGCAGGTGACATTGATCCTAATGCCACTATGAATGACCTCGTCAATGCCCATGGTCAGGGACGTTGTGCTTTGATTTTGGATCAGACGGGGCGCGACCCCAACATGCAACCCTATCAAGGTGTGGTCTCACTCGTCGGTGATACGTTTGCTGAAGTCATGACCAATTACTTTGCAACAAGTGAACAGGTTGAAACGAAAATTGTGCTCGCAAGCGACGAAAGTGGCGTGGGCGGTCTGATGCTTCAGAAGATGCCGTTACTCGGTGGCAAGACCCTGCCTGAAGACTTTGACGAAGAAGGCTGGCACCGTCTCAAGGTGTTTGCTCAAACAGTGAAAAGCGAAGAACTCTTAACGCTCGACCCTGAAGAAATCAATCGTCGTCTTTTCTGGGAAGAGTCTCCCAACGTCACGCTTGAAGTCACTCCGCGCTTTGAATGTCGTTGCTCTGACGAAGGCGTCAAGCAGATGATTCGCTCTCTTGGCGAAGAAGAAGCTAATGCCATCGTGGATGAACTGGGCGCTGTTGAAGTAACCTGCCACTTCTGTGGTCACACGCGTCGCTTTGATAAGACAGACGTAGCTGCCCTTTTTGCCGGCACAGACGATTTGCCAAAGACGATCAACTAAGCTCGGGTTAAACTCATAAAAAATGCACGGTTTTTTTGAGACCGTGCATTTTTTTATCGGCGATAACGAGCGGGGGGCGCTCTTAAATTCTTCGGCGCATGATAAAGGTCACCCTTTTTCGCGGAGAATGTCGGACGAGAACCCGGCTTAATATCAGGCGAACGATAGTCCGGCATACTCGCAAGTTCTTGCGCACGTTTTTCATACTCTTCAGGCGTTTCTAAACGAAACAAGACTTCCTCATTTTTCACCATATAAAGCTCACGACGAGCGCGTTCTTCAATGGCGTCACGCTGATGAACCAATGAATAAAGTTCAGCACTGAGCTCTTCATTACGTTCACGTTGTACGCGGTTCGCTTCGTTTTGCACCTGTAGAGATTGTTCAAGTTCCGCTGCACGAAACCAGGCACCGCTAGGTCCAAAGAGCTGATAGCCCACGACCGCGATGCCTGCCATGAGACAGAGCATGAAAATTCGCGTCATGCCCTAACTCCACACTGATTACTTACGAATACAGTAGAAGGCATCAAAGCCAGGATACACAGCCACTTCATCGAGGTGTTCTTCAATACGAAGCAACTGGTTGTACTTGGCCATACGGTCAGAACGGCTCATCGAACCCGTCTTGATCTGCCCCGCATTGAGACCAACAGCGATGTCGGCGATCGTGCTGTCTTCGGTTTCACCAGAGCGATGAGACACAACAGCCGTGTAGCCAGCACGCTTAGCCATTTCGATGGCTTCAAACGTTTCGGTGAGCGTACCGATCTGGTTCACCTTGATGAGGATGGAGTTAGCCACACCCTTTTCGATACCTTCCTTGAGGATAGCCGGATTCGTCACAAAGAGGTCGTCACCCACCAACTGGACACGCTTACCCAAAGCAGCGGTCAACTTGGCCCAACCTTCCCAGTCACCTTCAGCCATACCGTCTTCGATGGAGATAATCGGATACTTGTCGCACCAACTCTTCAACACATCGATCCATTCTTCGGCCGTTAACGAAGCACCAGAAGACTTCTTCATCACGTACTTGCCGTTGTCGAAGAATTCGCTCGAAGCGCAGTCAAGACCGATCATGATGTCCTTGCCCGGTTCGTAGCCAGCAGCCTTGATGGCTTCAAGGATCAATTCGATGGCTTCTTCGTGGCTTTCGCACTTCGGAGCAAAACCACCTTCATCACCGACAGCCGTAGACATGCCACGCGCATTGATGATCTTCTTCAAAGCATGGAAGGTTTCAGCACCATAACGAAGGGCTTCACGGAAGCTCGGGGCACCTGCCGGAATAATCATGAATTCCTGGAGGTCGAGGTTGTTGTTAGCGTGAGCACCACCGTTGATGACGTTCATCATCGGCACGGGCATCTGAAGGGCACCCATACCGCCGAAGTAGCGATAAAGCGGCATGCCAGCTTCTTCAGCTGCGGCACGAGCCACAGCCATAGACACAGCGAGAATCGCGTTAGCACCGAGACGGCCCTTATTTTCCGTACCATCAAGAGCAATCATCGTACGGTCGATGTAAGCCTGATCGGAGGCTTCGAGACCCAAAATCGCATCGGCGATTTCGCCAGTCACGTTAGCGACAGCGGTCTGAACACCCTTGCCGCAATAACGCTTCGGATCCTTGTCGCGAAGTTCGAGGGCTTCACGCACACCAGTGGAAGCACCTGAAGGCACAGCAGCACGACCCATCGCACCGCTTTCGAGCCAAACTTCAGCCTCAACCGTCGGGTTGCCACGGCTGTCGAGAACTTCACGGCCGATCACATCAATAATAGCGCTCATCTTTGATCCTTTTGTTTTCAGAAGAAAGGTCTGCCCATCACTCCCCTGAGCGACGGGCGTATTTATTAATTTTACTGCGAGATCACGTCTTCGAGGAAGGGACGAGCCTTCACGAGACGATCTATTTCAACGAGACTCGTCAAAAGAGCCTTCATATGGGCAAGTGGCACCAAATTCGGGCCATCACTCTTAGCAGTCTCAGGTGTTGGATGAGTTTCCATAAAGAGGCCAGCGACCCCAGTCGCCACAGCCGCACGAGATAACACAGGCACAAACTGACGTTGGCCGCCCGAACACGTCCCATTGCCGCCCGGCAACTGCACAGAGTGCGTCGCGTCAAAAACCACAGGCGCATTTGTTTGGCGCATGATCGCCAAGCTACGCATATCGGAGACCAAGTTGCCATACCCAAAGGAAGCACCGCGCTCACACACAGTAAAGACGTCTGGATCGAGCCCCGCTTCGGTCGCTGCTTCGCGAGCCTTTTCAACGACATTCACCATGTCGCCTGGTGCTAAGAACTGACCCTTTTTGATATTCACAGGCTTACCCGACACGGCGCAAGCACGAATAAAGTCCGTCTGACGGCAAAGAAATGCTGGCGTCTGGAGCATATCCACTACGCTCGCAACCACAGGCACCTCTGCCTCAGTATGGACGTCCGTCAACACTGGTACGCCCACCTTTTCACGAACCGAAGCCAAAATACGCATCCCTTCGTCGATCCCAGGACCACGGAAAGAGTGCGAAGACGTACGGTTTGCTTTGTCGTAGCTAGCCTTAAAGAGATAAGGAATCCCGAGTTCATCGGTGATTTCTTTCATCGTGGAAGCGATATCGATGGCCATCTGTTCACTTTCAAGGACACAAGGACCAGCGATCAGAAAGAACGGGCGGTCAAGGCCGATGTCAAAACCGCAGAGCTTCATAAAAACTTCCTCCAAATATACGAAAAAAGGCAACCCCCGAACTGAAGCGCTCGATTGGCTGCCTTCTCTATCTATGCGTTAGGTGTAACCCAACTTAGTTCTGAGCCTTCTTGTCTGCCTGGGCAATCGCAGCTTCGATGTAAGCCTGGAAAAGTGGATGACCAAAGCGCGGGCTCGACGTGAATTCCGGATGGAACTGAACCGCAAAGAAGAACGGATGGTCTGGCAATTCCATCATTTCAGGCAAGTGTTCGGTCGGGGTCTTGGCAGAAATCACCATGCCCTTTTCTTCGAACTGAGCCACATAGGCGTTGTTCACTTCATAGCGATGACGATGGCGCTCGGCCACGACGTCGCCATAGATGCGGTGAGCCAACGTACCCGTAGCCACAGGCACTTCCTGACGGCCAAGGCGCATCGTACCGCCCAAGTCGGACGATTCGTCACGCTTCTGAACGGCACCAGAACGATCCTTCCATTCCGTGATGAGCGCAACCACCGGGTGAGCCGTATCCGGATCCAATTCGGTGGAGTTGGCGCCGCCCAAACCACAAACGTGACGAGCGAATTCAATCACAGCCATCTGCATACCGAGGCAGATACCGAGGAACGGGATCTTATTCAAGCGAGCATATTCGATGGCCTTGATCATGCCTTCGGTGCCGCGCTTACCAAAGCCGCCTGGTACGAGGATCGCATCAACGTCAGCGAGAATCTTTTCGGCGCCTTCTTCTTCAACCTGGCTAGCGTCAACATAACGAATCTTGACACGGGTTTCCGTACGGATACCAGCGTGGTTAAGGGCTTCGTTAAGGGACTTATAGCTGTCGGCATAGTCAACATACTTACCGACCATGGCCACCGTAACTTCACGCTTCGGATTCTTGATGCGACGAACGATATCTTCCCAAGCAGAAAGATCAGCTGGTTTCGTTTCGAGACCAAGCTTCTTGCAAACGAGGTCATCAAGATGCTGAGCATGAAGCATCAACGGCACTTCGTAAATCGTGGAAGCGTCAGCCACGCTGATCACGCAGTCCATCGGCACATTGGAGAAGAGAGAAATCTTGGCACGTTCGCCTTCGGGAATCATGTGCTCAGCACGGCAGAGCAACATATCCGGATAAACACCTTCTTCGCGAAGCTTCTGCACAGAGTGCTGCGTCGGCTTCGTCTTGAGTTCGCCAGCGGATGGAATCCACGGGCAAAGCGTCAAGTGGATAAAGCAGGTGTTGTTACGACCCACGCGGAAGGACATCTGACGAACAGCTTCAACGAACGGCAAGGATTCAATGTCGCCCACCGTACCGCCGATTTCAACCACGGCCACATCAGGCTTACCATCAAACGTGGAAGCAGCGCCGCGCTGAATGAATTCCTGGATTTCGTTCGTGATATGCGGAATCACCTGAACAGTCTTACCGAGGTATTCGCCACGACGTTCCTTACGAAGCACGCTCTCATAGATCTGACCCGACGTGAAGTTGTTGGGCTTATGCATCTTCGTAGAGATGAATCGTTCATAGTGACCGAGGTCGAGGTCGGTTTCTGCCCCGTCTTCCGTCACAAAAACTTCACCGTGTTGGAAAGGCGACATCGTGCCCGGGTCGACGTTGATATACGGATCGAGCTTGATCATGGTCACCTTCAGACCACGAGATTCCAGAATAGCCGCTAACGAAGCGGCGGCGATGCCTTTACCCAAAGAAGAGACAACGCCGCCGGTCACAAATACGTACTTGGTCATGAAGAAGAGCCCCACGCAAGGAGGTGTACAAAAAAATTTAAAGCCGAGATTATACCTGAACTCTAACGATTGCACGCATTGTCCTGACGAACTTGCGCTTTTCATATCGTTTTTCAGGCTGATTTTTTAATTGTACGAGAAAACCATAGGCGAAGACAGGATTTTTCTACTTCGCCTATCGGTTTCACTCGCATTAATCGAGTTTATCGAGATCTAACACTGGCGCCGTGGACGCAGCCTTAGGATTGTCAAAGTCTTCGTGACAGATCCCCTGACGGCAAACTTCGCAATCCTCTTCATTGCCGCTAAAGTCCCATTCAGGCTGAACAGTCACATGGTCGATATGGAATTCATCATGAAGCTGCTTACGAAGGACGTCCAAAATCTTCGGCCAGCATTCAGGACTTTCAATATGTACGTGGCACTGAATCGCACCGTGTCCAGGGCTCATCGTCCATACATGTAGATCATGGACACGATTGACGCCAGGAATCGCTTCAATGCTGCGACCCACACTAAAGTAATTCACCCCTTCAGGGACGCCATCCAACAACACACGGGTCGAGTCGCGAAGCACTTCCCACGTGGCGTGTAAGAGTAAACCGCACACCAGCATCGAAAGAATCGGGTCAGCAATCGTCGGCCCGCCAAAGAAGATGATGATCCCGGCAATAATGGCCGCAACAGAGCCCAACAAGTCGCCCATCACGTGCAACAGTGCCGCACGCGTATTCATGTTCTTCTTGTCTCGAGAAAGCGACCACGCCACCAAGATATTGATCACCAAACCAATACTCGCAATGGTCATCACCGAAAGACCTGAAACGGGCTGCGGCTCCATAATGCGAGAGATGGCTTCAGAGAAAATCCAAATCACGACGCCCAACATAATGAGGCCATTAATAAAAGCCGCCAAGACTTCAATCCGGCCGTGACCAAACGAATGGTCACTATCAGCCCCTTTTTGCGCGAGCTTATTCGCGATCAGCGCAAATAAAAGACTTGCCGAGTCCGTCACCATGTGACCAGCGTCACCGATCAAGGCGAGCGAATTGCCCCAAATACCACCAATTAATTCAACAATCGAAAAGCCTAGCGTCAAAGCGACGGCAAAGCCCAATACACTAGTTTTGGTTTTTTCAGCAGCATGTAACCAATGGCTATCACCACGGCCGTGGCTCGTAAAACTTTCATCAAGGGTCGTCGTCATATGTTTTTCTTCAGACATGGTTTTTATCTCTTTTATGAGCGCATCACCTAGATACGCTGACTACGGATGACATTGTGCCAAAGTTACCTGAAATTCGCGTGACGAGCATCCAAAAAATAACTCCTGCGATAGTAAGAAACCATCACAGGAGTCGTTTTTCGTTTAAGGCGGCGCGTTGTTTACTTGACCGTCAACATTGAGACTGAGCCCCCACCAGCGAGAAGACCTGCCTGAGCGTAGATGCCCAACTTGGCGCGCGTATCTGTTATGTCAAGGTTACGCATCGTCAACTGACCGATACGATCCACAGCCGTGAACATCGAATCACCCTTTTCCATCGTCAAGCGTTCGGGCTCATACGTGAGATTCGGGCTCTTCGTCGAGAGGATCGTGTAGTCGTTACCACGGCGCAATTCGAGCGTGACTTCCCCCGTCACTGCACGAGCCACCCAACGCATCGCGCTTTCGCGAAGCATCAAGGCCTGACTATCGAACCAGCGCCCCTGGTAGAGGTAGCGACCCAACTTGATACCGTTAATGCGATATTCAGCAATCGTATCTTCATTGTGGATACCCGTCACGAGACGTTCATAGGCCACAAAGAGGAGTGCCATCCCCGGAGCTTCATAGATGCCACGAGACTTGGCTTCAATGATGCGGTTTTCGATCTGATCAGACATACCGAAGCCATGGCGGCCACCGATACGGTTTGCTTCTTCCATCAAAGCTACCGGATTGGCAAACTTCTGACCATTGATGGCCACTGGCACACCTTCACGGAATTCGATCGTCACCGTTTCAGCGTCCACCTTGACATCATCACGCCAGAAAGCAACGCCCATGATCGGCTCGACAATCTTCATGTGAGATTCGAGGCTTTCAAGATCCTTAGCTTCGTGCGTCGCACCGAGCATGTTGGAATCGGTCGAATAAGCCTTTTCTGCGCTCATGCGATAATTAAAACCTTCCTTTTGCAAGAACGCGGACATTTCAGCACGGCCACCGAGTTCAGAGATGAACTGCGTATCGAGCCAAGGCTTATAAATCTGAAGGTTAGGATTGGTTAACAAGCCATAACGATAGAAGCGTTCGATGTCGTTACCCTTATAGGTCGAACCGTCACCCCAGATATTGACCCCGTCTTCACGCATCGCGGCCACGAGCATCGTACCCGTCACAGCACGCCCCAACGGCGTCGTATTGAAGTAGAGCTGACCAGCCGTCGAGATATGGAAAGCACCAGCCTGAATTGCGGCAAAGCCTTCATTCACCAACTGTTCACGGCAGTCGATCAAACGGGCATTTTCAGCACCGTACTCCATGGCACGACGAGGAATCGCTTCATAATCATTTTCATCGGGCTGACCAAGATGGGCCGTATAGGCGTACGGAAGGGCGCCCTTATTCTTCATCCAGCGAAGTGCTGCGCTCGTATCAAGACCACCGGAAAAGGCAATACCAACTTTCTGGCCGACGGGAACGCTTTGGAGAATCGTTTGAGACATAGTGTGTAAATTCTGTAGAGATTGTGTTGTTGTTTACCCAGCAACCTGGGGCCTGTGTCGGAGCATTATCCCCTCTCTTCAGAAAAAAAGTTGTCTCAAACTGAGGCTATTTGAACCTTTTTGAAGAGTCCTCAAATAGCTTGGGACATATTACCTAGAGTAGACAAACCATCTGAACAAATAGTCGACATTTACGACAAATTAGACGGCGAACTTCATCGCATTGGCGACCAATACTTCTGAAGCAAAAATCGCTCTTCGGGTTAACGCTAAACGCCTGTAATAAAGTGTATTCAAAAAAAAACGAGTCACATCATTTGCACGAATTGATCTTATTTTCCATTAGGGTTTTCCTATTTTTGAAGAAAACTAGTTCTAGGTCAAACACCTTATGTTTATTTTGTGTCTTTTCTTCATACAACAGATACACTTTCGACGGTATTGGGTGCTTGGTCTTCAAGAGACACGAGGACTTGCCTACGCATCAGGACCACGGTGTGTAAGGTCAAAAAAGGCATCCGACTGAACACGCATAGTTTCTATGTAACGTCATCAATAGTTGATGAAATGCGCGACTCTAGCGTTTCATTGAATGAGGAGTGATACATTATGTTTACAAAGAAGACTTTGATCGGTCTCGGTCTTATCGCTGCTTCTGGCGCTGCCATGGCGCTTCCGAACGTCGCTGTTCTCGCGACGGGTGGTACGATCGCTGGTGCTGGTGCTTCTTCGACGGGTACGGCTTATTCTGCTGGTAAGGTGAGCGTTAACCACCTCGTCGCCGCTGTGCCTGAACTCGCCAAGATCGCTAACGTGACGCCGCAGCAGGTTGCCCAGATTGGTAGCCAGGACATGTCCGACGAAGTTTGGCTCAAGCTTGCCAAGACAATCAACGCCGACTGCGGGAAGTATGACGGCTTCGTGATCACCCACGGTACCGACACGATGGAAGAAACCGCCTACTTCTTAAACCTCACGTTGAAGTGCAACAAGCCGGTCGTGATGGTTGGTGCCATGCTCCCCTCCACGGGTCTCGGCGCTGACGGTCCGCGTAACCTCTACAACGCTGTGTTGACGGCTGCTACCCCTGATACCGCTAAGCAGGGTGTCGTCGTTGCCATGGACAACGTTGTGGTTGGTGCTCGTGACGTGATCAAGACCAACACGGTTCAGCCTGAAACCTTCCAGGCCGCTAACTTTGGTAAGGTCGGCACGATCTTTAACAACAAGGTCACGTACGAATCCATGCCGCTTCGTGCTCACACCACGAAGACCCCGTTTGACGTTTCCAAGATCGACCAGTTGCCCAAGGTCGGTATCGTCTACAACCACGCTGGCGTTGAAGGCCTCCAGGCTGAAGCCCTCGTCAAGGCTGGCTACAAGGGTATCGTGAACGCTGGTGTCGGTAACGGTAACATCCATAAGTCCATCTGGCCGGTACTCGAACAGGCTACGAAGAATGGTGCTGTCGTGGTTCGCTCTTCCCGCGTACCGACGGGCGCCACCACGAAGGATGCCGAAGTAGACGACAAGGCTCAGCATTGGGTCTCCTCTGGCGAACTCAACCCGCAGAAGTCTCGCGTCCTTCTCCAGCTCGCTCTGACGAAGACCAGCGACTGGAAGGAAATTCAGAAGTACTTCGACCTCTACTAATCAGTTTTTCGAAGGCTTAACAGAGTCTTCATAACGATCTAGTACATTGAGCGCCATCAGAGAAATCTGGTGGCGCTCTAGTTTTTCTGACTTTGATCAAAAAAAACTCATCCATTTTTCACATACATCCTCAGGGTTTTCCCATAGTCAGGTAAAATCATTACAATAGCATTCCCATGATTAGATATAACCATGCTTAATTCCAAAAAAAGCTGGTTTACAAAACACTTCACTTTTTGCAGTCCTGAGTGTCTCTATGTCCGTGGTCGTCCAACCGCAACAGCGTTATAACAGTAGCTACATCTTCCGTTTGGCCATTCCGCTCATGCTGAGTTTTCTCCTTGAGCAATTGATTGGCATGACTGACGTCGCCTTCCTCGGACGCGTCGGTGAAGTTGAATTAGGTGCTGCCGCACTGGCCGGCGTCTACTTTTTGACACTTTTGATGCTTGGCTTTGGTTATAGCTTTGGGCTTCAAGCCTATATGAGTCGCCGTAACGGTGAAAAGAAATTCTCCGAAATCGGGAGTGCCTTCCAATCTGGCATCATCTTCCTCTTTGGACTCTCGCTTTTACTGATTTTTGTATCTAACCTCTTGTCGCGTCCCTTCTTTGACGCGGCCTGCGAATCCGCCGCGGTCGCCGAAGCATCCGACACGTATCTCTTTTGGCGCGTGTGGGGCTTACCCTTTGCCTTTGCTAGTGCCGTTTTTCGTGCTTTTTTTATTGCAACGTTACGCCCCAACATTCTGACCGCGAGCTCACTTGTGATGGTCGGTACCAACTTCGTGCTCAACTACATGTTGATTTTTGGTTGCGGTCCTATTCCCGCCATGGGGATTGCTGGCGCGGCCATTGCTTCAACCGTCTCTGAAGTCGTGTGTTTAGCCTTTTTTGCCTGGTATGCGCTTCGTCGTGTCAACCATCAGCGTTATGCGCTCTTTGGACACTTCCATTGGGAATGGGCGCTCCAGTTCAAGCTTTTTAAGCTTGGTCGTTGGCTCATGATTCAAGAAGCCTTTGCTTTCTTTGCTTGGCTCATCTTTTTCTTAGCTGTCGAACACTTAGGTGAACTGCCTTTGGCGATTTCTAATATCGTTCGTCAACTTTGCTCCACTTTCTTCCTCTTTATTCATGCCTTCGGGTCGACCTGTGGCGCCATTGCTTCCAATCTCATTGGCGAAGGACGTGAAGAAGAAGTACCGGCACTTTGCCGACGCGGTGTCGTCATTTGCACGCTTTGCATGCTGCCGTTTATGGCTTTCGTTTGCCTATTCCCAAAATTCACGCTCTCAATCTTTACGAGCTTTGATGATGTGATTGCAGCATCGTTGCCGACGTTCTTCGTGATGATGGGTTCTTTGTTAATCGCCATCCCGTCGATGTACACCCTCTTCGTGATGGGTGGTATGGGACAGACCAAAGAAAGTTCCGTAGCCACCATGCTTGCTGCGGTCTTCTATTTGGTCTTCACGTTTGGCATTACTCACATGACGCAAGACGTGCATATCGTCTGGTTTGCCGACTACGTCTACTACATCATCACCGGTATTGTCTTGTGGCTCTACTGGCGTCGAGGCACCTGGCGTCAGCATTAACCTCTGCGCCCTATCATCAGCACACTCAACACCTCGCCAACCTCTGGTCTTTAAGCAGACTAAGGCAACAACGGCGAGGTGTTTCGCTATGCTTACTGACAATAAACTCTTTACAAGATAGGAGATTTTTTCACCTAGAAAGCTGAAAAATAACCAAGTATTGGTTGATCTATAAGGAAAGCTATCATGATTCTTATGTTTTCCGTCGAAAATTGGCGTTCCTTTCGTGAAAAAGTTACTCTAAACATGACAGCGACAGCTGAAAAACAGCATTCGGAACGCTTGCCCATTATCGACAAGTACCGACTTAAAGTGCTTCCTACAGCTGCCCTATATGGCGCTAACGGGTCAGGAAAAACCAAATTTATTGAAGCCTTAGCTTTTTTCCAAAATCTGGTTCTCAATGGCACAAAAAATCCCTCTTCAGCGTTTCAAGCTAGAGTCGGACTATCTGAATAAACCAAGCAAATTCTCTATTGATGTCTTAATCGAAGGCTTGATTTACACATACGAAGTCAGCCTTCTCCCTGAAAAGATCTTGGAAGAACGCCTGACCGTCCAGAATTCGAACACCGTTTATGACGTTTTCACACGCGTAGACGGACAACCTTTTGAATACGACGACTATTTCAAGAAAGAACAAATCGATTTTCTCAACTTCATTGCTAAAGCAACTCGAAGCAACCAATTGTTCTTGACCAATGCTGTTCAGTTGAACATGGAGGATTTACGCCCACTCTACGAATGGTTCGAAACAAAGCTGACGGTTATCACACCAAATAGCGAATTCATCTTTATTCAGCGTTATGCCGACCCAAATGATGTTTTAAGTGAAGAATCAACGCAACTCATGCGTATGCTTGGCACGGGAATCGATCATTTCGTCACCAAAAAGCAGTCTGAGTCAAATCAAGACTTTAGTTCAACCGTTCCTAAAGAATGGCTTGATGTCGTTAAACAAGGAATACGTCACTCCAATGACGTCCTACGAGTCAATGACCTTATTGTCAGAAAAGAGAACGATGAACTTATCTTTGAAAAACTATTAGCGGTCCATAAAAATCGTAATGGCGAAGATATAGTATTTTTATTAAACGAAGAATCTGATGGCACTCGGCAAATACTCGATCTAATACCCGCCTTTGCAAGTTTAAAAAAAGGGCGAGATGTCGTTTTTGTTATCGATGAACTTGATCGTAGCTTCCATACCCAATTACTGGAATGGTTACTCAAATACTTTCTCGATACCGGTATTTGTCAAGCTTCTTTTCCAAGAATTGTCAAAAAAAACCGTTATCTGC
>JAHHRH010000069.1 GCA_020025915.1 Sutterella sp. | reverse complement strand
AACGGCACCTTTTTGATAAGGTGCCGCGTCAAATCCGATCTATCCAGACCTTCCTATAGTTTGAAGAACTTTAATAATGGATGTCGTTAATAGAATTTATTATGAGCGTACCTGAGAGTATTCGAACAGTTCCTAGACCAAGAAATACAGTCGTAATTGATAGCGGAAGCAATGGTGCCAAACGCTATTCTGTCCATGCACGCTTGACTTCAATTTGTAAGCCTGGCTGCAATCCTCGTCCAGTAAATGGTCCAGTTATTGGACATATTTCAATTTTTTCTTACTCAACGAGGGTTTTTATCCATAGGGAAAGCACGAAGAGTTACAGTTTAAAATCGCCTCTCAAACAGCAAATTTTTGAATATCGAGGCTATAAGACGCGACAGATTTTCATGAAATGACGAACAACCCTTCTCTCGATAGTTGATTTCGAGAAAGGCTTTCTATCTTTCTGAAACTTCGCTCATGGATAGTCACTCTAGGACAAAATGAAACAAGTTCCTACAATTAAACACAGTTCGAGAAACCTTCCACAGAAACTCGAAACCACATCCAATTGAGGAACTTGTAATGAAGTCTACACTGAAAATGAAAGTCGTAGCCGCCATGATTGCCGGCTGTATGCCACTTGCCGCTTTAGCAGTTGGTGGCCCTAGTGGTGCCAAAGTTGACTATCGCGTCCCGGGTAAGCTAGGTGAAGTGGTTACCAATCCATATGATATCGCACCTTTAACTGCCATCATTAAAAATGGTGGCTATGTACTGAAAAATGTCCATGTGCGTATCGTTCCGAAGAATGGTGGTCAGGAAATTTCTTATAAGGTTGACGATAAGCTCCTTCTTACCCATGGTGGTATCCCCGTTTGGGGGCTCTATGCCGACTACAATAACAAGGTTGAAGTCTCATACACTCGTATTTACAACAAAAAGGCAGAAGACCTGAAGGAAACCTACACAATTTACGCTCCCCCCGTCTATGGTCAGCCTAGTGGCGCTGGCGGCGGTTCAGGTGTCTTCTTTAAAACGACCGTGAAAAAAGTGGATCCTGAATTTAAAGATCGTCTTTATTTGATTAATAACCTTCAAGGTAAGTCGGCCGTTGGCACTCGCGTCGTTTGGAACAATCCAGTAGGTGGTGCTTTGGAATGGAACTTCTATCCCATGATCGCCATCATCGACACGGCCGGTGAAACACGTTGGTTTATGGATCCAAAGTCCATCTATGACTTGAATTCGATCTATCGCGCTGGCGTGATGATGGGCTTCAAACAGAATGATGATGGCCAAATCTCGTTCGGCTATGGTCAGCGTTATGCTAAGTACGACTTGATGGGTCGTGAAATCTTCAACCGTCGTTTGCCAGGCAACTACAACGACTTCTCTCACTCGCTCGACAACAGCCCCAACGGCAATTACTTCATCCGCGTTGGGAGCGCCAACTACAAACGTCCTGATGGTAAGAACGTACGAACCGTTCGCGACGTGATCGCCGAGGTAAATCCGGATACGGGCAACGTCATCGATGAATGGCGTCTCTTTGAAATTCTCGATCCATATCGTGAAGTCAACATGAAGGTACTTGACCAGGGTGCCGTATGCCTCAACATCGACGGCAAGCTCGCAGGGAAAACTTTGTCCGAAGATGAAATCGCTAAACTTGATGCGAGCGAAAAGTTCGGGGATATCGTAGGCACGGGTCCCGGCCGCAACTGGGCGCACGTCAACTCTGTTGACCATGATACGGAAGATGACTCCATTATTATCTCCTCCCGCCATCAGTCGGCCATCATCAAAATTGGTCGTGACAAGCAGGTGAAGTGGATCTTGGGTTCGCCTGAAGGTTGGAAAGGCGACTTTACTAAGAAAGTGTTGACACCTGTTGACAAGAACGGCAAGCCGATCAAGTGTGAAGACTCCAAGTGCGAAGGTGACTTCGACTGGACCTGGACGCAACATACCGCCTTCAAGATTGACGAAAAGTCCAAGGGTAATACGATTTTTGTCTCCGTCTTTGACAATGGTGACTCCCGTGGTATGGAACAGCCAGCATTGCCGTCCATGAAATATTCTCGAGCAGTGATCTACAAGATCGACCAGAAGAAGATGACGGTTCAGCAGGTTTGGGAATACGGCAAAGATCGGTCCGACTGGTACAGCCCTGTCACCTCTTTGGTCGAATACCAGGCCGATAAGAATTCCGTTGTCGCCTATTCTGCTACCTCGGGTGCAGACATCAATTTGACGACAGGTGCCTTGACGAGTGCTCCGAATCCCGTCCTCAATGAGTTCAAGTGGGGTGCTAAAGAGCCTAGCGTAGAAATCCAACTTCAGAAGACCTCTGGCTATCAGGCCATGCCGATCAGCCTCCACAAGGCCTTCGAAGTCGCTAAGTAATCTTCCGACCACCATTTAAAGGAATGTTCGAGCAGATAAATACTGCTCGAACAGACTTCATATGAAAACTAAACTCATTGTCTCTGCCCTCATGTTGGCATTGGGTAGTGCTTCCGTGTATGCAGCCGAAATTACACTATTTGGTACGGCTGAAACGAGCATCAATATTCAAAAGTTCAAGGGTGAAAAAACGACCTCCAAGTTAGCCACTGGAGACTACTATGCTGCTCGCATTGGCATCCGAGGTCGTGAAGACTTGGGCAACGGCTACAAAGTTCGATTCACCCTAGAAAACGGTTATGACTCGAGTACGGGTGAAACCATTGCTTCGTTCGATAAACATTCTATTTTCAGTCGTGAAGCCTCAATCGGTTTGATCACCCCCTATGGTGAAATAGGCTTCGGGCGCTTCGGTTCCCTTTCATCCGGTTTGGGTACTTATGCGCTTCAATACTTTGCTTCTCCCTATGGTAACGGCTTCAACGAACTCGGCTTTGGAAATATTTTCCAGTTTGTTCCTCGCACCAACAATACCATTGCCTTAGTTACGCCCAACTTTGATGGGCTTGACTTCCGCGTTCTTTATTCCAACGGCATCCTTGATGAGTCGACCGAAGGTTACGGTAAGAATACGAAATACCTTGGTATTGGTGCCAAATACGTTAAGGGAAACTTCGGTGGTACCATCTTCTACGAACGCGTCATGTGGCCAAACATGCTTGAAACAGAAGACGGCAGTAGCCCGAACGATCATCAAAGCCTTACCATGGCTGCAAACTACAAGTTTGGCAATGGCGTTAAACTCTACGGCGGCTATCAGTATTACACGGATGCCCGTATGAACTACGGTATGACTACTTCGACAGGTGGATTCCCTGTCTGGCCACAGCTCACCACCGGTTTAGGCAAGAAGACGGTTTCCCAACATGGCATGGAAGCTCACGCCTTCATGACCTCCTTGGCAATCCCCCTTTGGGGCGGTCGCATCATGCCTGGCATCGGCTACGTAACAGGCAAGGACAAGGCAAAGGAAGGCTCGCCAAAGTACAATCGTTTGGTTGGCGGCGTCGCTTATGAATATCCATTAAGCAAGAGTACTTTGATTTGGATGTCCTCTCAATTCTCAAAGGGAGGAGACTTGTTCGACTCCAAGGAAAAGATGAGCAACCGACCCAACAGTCGTACGTATGAACAGCAGTTTAATTCTCGTTCGTTCATTGCTGGGTTAGTCTATCGCTTCTAATCCTATCCTTCATCACGGTAAGGGGGTTTCACCCTTGCCGTGATGTATTTATAAGGTAACAGTTTCTTATGTTCGATCACGCGCAGCTACCCGAAGAGTTTTCACGATTACAACTTCGTGATCTAATCCTGTTCGATCAACTCTTTCAAACGAGATCACTCACAGAAGCCGCAACCTCCCTCAACTTAACACTCCCCTCTGCAGGGAGATTGCTGAATAAATTACGCATCGCATTGGATGACCAATTATTCACTCGAGGTGGTACGGGGTTGGTTCCCACCGATAAAGCTGTCATTTTGTCGAACAAGATTACCCGTCTACTTTCGGTTTATCATGAAATTTCAGAAGGTGATGTCTTCCTGCCAGAGAAGCTCAACAAAACCTTCAATATCGCTATTGCAGACAATGCTTTGGCCGAGCTCTTCCCCAACATCCTGAACGATCTAGCTCAGCATTCTCCCAACATCAACCTGTCCATCAAAGTCATTGACAATACGCTATACAGTCGACTCCGCTCTGGGGAACTGGATTGTGCTATTTTGCCCAACTTTGATCTCCCCGATCCAACATTCCACAAAATGATCATTGGATCAGGGCACTGCTCGCTGTATGTTCGCAAGAGTCATCCGCTTGCTCAAAAAGTCAAGGATGGACATCCTGTTTTAGTAGAAGACCTAGACCAGTTTCCTCAGATACGCATCGCCGTCCGTTCAATCAAAGGACGAATGCTTGGTTCGATTGATCAAGGACTTTTTATGGGCAAAGGCCATCGAAAGACGGTCATCGAATTACCTTATTTTTTCTCAAGCATCCAATTGGTTGAAAAAACAGACTTTACGATCGTACTACCAAACTTTATCGGCAACTTCGCGATCACACATCAACAGATTGTACGCATTCCTGTGGCTGATGCACCAGAACGAATCTATCAACAGACGCTCGTGTGGCATGATCGAGTACATCTTGATCCCGGCAACCAATACCTTCGATCAACCATAGTCAACGGCGCACGACTTGCGTTTAAGTCGAACGGCCTCGATAAAATTGACACCCACTTTCTTTGGAGAGCTGATCACGAAGAAGCATTAGAAGAGATCGATTGTGTTCATCTTTATTGATACCTCTGCGATCGAGACACGACTACTCACCCAGTTCATGACACCTTCACCGACGAACAGGATGATCTTCGAGCCTCATTTTTGGGGGTTATCCTTACAATACCCCAAAGTAATATAAAAGATTGTTACGATTAAGTTTCTTTTTTAGCATATCGATTTGCACACGCGCTTTAAAAGCCTTGTTGTGTCTTTCTTATGGCATTCTGGCAACTTCTTTATCCATGGCTTGCAAATTCAATCGTTGCACGTGCTGTACAGCTCTCATTAATTTTTCACACCGTTGCATCGAACACACCGCCAACATGGATTTCAGCCTTGTTAGCTTCAGGCGCAACTGCCAGTGCCTGTATGACAGTTCCCGTAGGTCGACTGTTTAATCATTGGGGCCCAGGGCCTATAAATCGAGTTGCCACTCTGTTTGGCTTAAGTGCCACCGCTGGACTTTTTCTCTTACCACTTGATTTCAAGCATATTTATTGCTCGATGCTGATTTGGATTCTTGCTGGTCAAAGTATTCTATTTACCACCATCGGAACTTATCGCGGTGTTGGTGGTATCTTTACCGAGCAAAAACGACTGATCGCCTTTGCACGAATGGGCATCTTCAGCAATCTTAGCGACATCGTAATACCACTTGTCATCGGTTGGCTCTTTTATCTGAATCACAACCTCATCCCCGCCATTGCAGCTGGCCTGGCCGTCACAGCATTCTGCATCCCGCAACCACGAATATCCGACATCACCACCAGAAAGCATTCCATGGCTTCGTCCTCCCTCCTGACGAACCTCAAGACAGTGCTCACCAATCGATTCGTCGCTATGGCCATTGTTGTCGGCGCAGGTATTCACTCTCTGCTTTTCATTTGTGATCTGATCATCCCAGTCACTGGGAACGCTTTCAATCTGACGTCTAAACAGGTTGGCACTCTTCTGGCCATCTTGGCTTTTTCTCAGGCTACCGCTAGTGCTTACTTATCTGTCAGAACCTTGCCACCAAACACACTCTTCAAACACTTTTTGAACGGACTCTTCTTGGGAAGTCTCGGTCTGCTTAGCGCTTACACCACTGAAGGCTTTGCAAGTCTTTTAGCTACAACTGCAATCATCGGTCTAGGCTTCGGCATGATTCAACCTCTTTCCATGAGTCTCATTTATCACTACATAACAGCATCTTCCGTGGGTGATGCGGTGAGCATTCGTTTTCTTCTCAACAGCTTGGGTCGCATTTTTGCACCAATGCTACTCGCATTGGCCTTGAGCATCATGACCTCTACAACTTTCCTCACAACGATGGGGAGCGTACTTGTGCTTATAGCAATACTTTTGAGATTGATGATCTAGCACGACCAAACATGAGTTTCGTCATTATCATGAATCATGGTAGCCAAGACCGAAACCACAACTCCCGTCATGAGCTACTGAATCAAAGATGCACCAGATACAACAGCGAATGTGGTATTGACGTTCTCTCTGTTGTGAATGGCGGAGATTCTCTACTGTGTCAGCAGCTTGCATTGCTGATCACTTCAGTGGATTCCTGCCGCTGATTCGGCGTCAGCTTTTTAAACCGAGCCAAATTCACTTAAGCCTGAGCATTCTTCTCAGACTCCCAAGCTTTGTCCGCGCTCTTTAATGTTGATCGCAGCCACCACGACTGCGTTTCCCTAACGTTCGCAGGAGACGCATTTGAACTATGCCTGCGTCTTGCAATTGTCTTGGGAAACACAATCGCATATCGGGCAGATGCGACTTGAATTCTGCGGCGGTACCTTATGTACGTGTCCGTCCAGTCTCAACGCCTTCCAAGCGGGCGGGAATACTTCAAGCCATAGCAGACAAACACGATTCTGTAACCGCTGAACAAGCAAAAACTGCTCGTTGGCGTGCAGAACTCCATAAAGCCCGCGCAGAGGTTTTGCTCCTAAAAAAATCGCAGCGTACCTCTCGGGAAAGCGGGCTATGAGGTACGCCTTCATTCAGGAGTCTCTTGGCGACTTTGAACTAAAAGGGCGGTATTTGTCAAGCTTCTTTTCCAGGAATTGTCAAAAAAACCGTTATCTGCTTTCTAGCACCTGGGTTATTTACCAAAGC
>JAHHRH010000068.1 GCA_020025915.1 Sutterella sp. | reverse complement strand
CCGGTTTAGTTTGTTGTTTTGCAAGCTCGTGCCTTTAGGCACGAGTAGTTCACATAAAACGTCACCCTATTACGTAAGGATGTTGCTTGATGAAGAAGAAAGTCCCTAAAAATATGATTCTCTTCGTGTTTTTCCTTATTTTCCAAGCGGATAAGGAAAAACGATCCCAACTTTCTCCGCTATAATTAACAAATTCAGGTCTGCCGATAGGGTATGTCGGCAGGGTCTTCTATTTAATAGAAGAGGGTAGTAAACCGGTGGTGTGCCACAGGGGAACGACCCCGAAAAGAATTTTTACGCGGTTCATTTGTGCGAGACACAAGTGAATCTCTTCAACAAATTCCGTCAATGTTTAGAGACGTTAGACGGATTTTTATAAAGACAATCGCGATGACTGAACAAGAAACCGTCAAGACCGAAGAGGTCGCCAAGGTCAACCCGCTCGAACGTACGCTCGAACTCGTTGTTTCTTACGCTTCTGCTGAAGCCCTTACCGAACAGTCTCTCAAGAACTATCGCAAGAACGCCAAGCTCCCGGGTTTCCGTAAGGGCCACGTTCCTGCTGCTCAGGTTCGTCGTATGTACGGCGCCCAGGCTTTCGACGAAGCTGTTAATCAGCTCGTTGGCGAAGCTTGGTCCAAGGCTGCTCGTGAAAGCGGTCTTCGCATCGCTGGCTATCCGCGCATCGATGCTACCCAGGTTGAAGACAAGGAAAACATGCACTTCGAAGCTAAGTTCGAAGTGTTCCCGGACGTTGAGCTCCCTGACTTCTCCGCTGTTGAACTCAAGCGCTATGTCTGCCCGGTGACGGATGTTGAAGTTGAAAAGACGATCGACGTGATGCGTCGTCAGCGCGCTGCCTACACGGTTGTTGAACGCGCTGCCGCTAACGACGACCGCGTGAAGGTTAACTTCAATGGTAAGAAGGATGGTGTTGAATTCCAGGGCGGTACCGCTGAAGGTTACACCTTCGTGCTCGGCCAGGGTCGTATGCTCCCTGAATTCGAAGCCGCTGTTGTCGGTTTGGCCGCTGGTGAATCCAAGACCTTCCCGATGACCTTCCCGGAAGACTACGGTATCCAGGATCTCAACGGTCAGCAGGTTGAATTCTACGTCGAAGTGGTTGAAGTCGCTGAAGCGACCTACCCAGAAGTTGACGACGAATTTGCTGCTACGCTCGGCGTTCAGGGTGGCGTTGAAGCTATGCGCAACGAAATTCGCACGAACCTCGAACGCGAAGTCAAGATGCGTCTTGAAACGAAGACGAAGGCTGAAGTGATGGATGCTGTCGCTGCTGCTTGCACGTTCGCTGTTCCTACCTCCATGGTTGAAGAAGAAAGCAAGAGCCTCAGCGAACAGATGGTTCGTGACCTCGCCGCTCGTGGTATCGACACCAAGAAGATCCCTGCTATGCCGGCTAGCGTCTTCAATTCTCAGGCCGAACGCCGTGTTCGCCTTGGTCTCTTCGTTGAAGCTTTGGTTTCCAAGGAAGACGTCACGGGTACGGACGAACAGGTTCGAGCGATCGCCACTGACATCGCTTCCAGCTACGAAAAGCCGGAAGAAGTTGTCGAATACATTATGAACGACCAGAACCGCGTGACGAACCTCCGCGCTCAGGCCACGGAAAACAACGTGACCGATTGGGTTCTCGGCAAGGCCAAGACGACGGAAGAAACGGTTGAATTCGACAAGCTCATGGCTGGTCAGCTCTAATTAGAGTTTAATCGTCTGAGTAGGTCAAAGGACTCATTTTTGAGTCCTTCACCGTGAGCGAAAGAGGCATCAAGGTTCGCATGAGAGCCAGGTGCCTCTTTTGTTTTTGTTCACGGCATTGCGGTTTTGTTTCACTTTTCGCTTAATAAAGTGAGTGACATTTGTCGACGTCCGCTACAATCATTGGACATCATTTTTTAAGAGCAAAGAAAAAGCTATGTTAGTTCCATATGTCATTGAAGACACCGGCCGTGGTGAACGCAGCTACGATATTTATTCCCGTTTGTTGCGTGACCGCATTATCTTCTTGACTGGCGAAGTGAATGATCAGTCTGCCAGTTTGGTGATTGCTCAGATGCTCTTCCTTGAAAGCCAGAACCCCGATAAGGATATTTATTTCTATATCAATAGCCCGGGTGGTTCTGTCTCAGCAGGGATGGGTATTTATGACACGATGAAGTTTATTCGTCCGAGCGTTTGTACGATTTGCGTGGGTATGGCTGCCTCGATGGGCGCTTTGTTGTTGAGCTCTGGTGAGAAGGGTCGCCGTTATGCTTTGCCCCATTCTCGTGTGATGATTCATCAACCTTTGGGTGGTGCTCAGGGTCAGGCCACAGAAATTGAAATCACGGCTCGACAGATTTTGCGTACCAAGGCTGAATTGAATCAGATCTTGGCCGATAACTGCGGTAAGCCAATTGAACAGGTGTCGCACGATACGGAACGCGATTACTGGCTCATTGGCCAGGAAGCGATGGATTACGGTTTGGTTGACCGTATTTTCACGACGCGTGCTGAACTTGAAAAGGCACTCTAAGCTTCATTGAAACCCTTTAGGCTCGAGCAATGCGTGTTCGAGCCTTTTCTGGAAACGTTATGAGAATTTGTTCTTTCTGCGGTCGTAACGAGAACGAATGTAAGGAACTTTTTTCCGGCATTCGTGGTGAGTTGATCTGCGGTGAATGTATTCGTTCGATGAACGATGAGTTGAAGTCGGGGTCAGCGCCTGAAGCAATGACAGAAGAAGCGACCCCTGTGGCTGAAAAGCCGTTGCCTAAGCCCAAGGAACTCTTTGACTTGCTCGATCAGTATGTGGTCGGCCAGACGCGTGCAAAGCGTACGTTGTCGGTTGCGGTTTATAACCACTACAAGCGCTTGAAGAATCAAGCGGATGTTTCTCGCACGGTCGAGCTTCAGAAGTCCAATATTTTGTTAATGGGTCCGACAGGCTCTGGTAAGACGTTATTAGCACAAACCTTGGCGCGTGCGTTGGATGTACCGTTTGCAATTGCAGACGCAACGACGCTTACGGAAGCTGGGTATGTGGGTGAAGACGTTGAAAATATTGTCGCGAAGTTGGTGCAAGCTGCCGATGGTGACATTGAACGCGCTCAACGCGGGATTATCTACTTGGACGAAATCGACAAGATTGCCCGTAAGAGCGAAAACCCATCGATCACGCGTGACGTGTCGGGTGAGGGTGTTCAGCAGGCTTTGTTGAAGCTCGTAGAAGGTACGGTGGCTAGTATGCCGGCTCAGGGTGGTCGCAAGAATCCTGGCAAGGCCATGATTCAAGTGGATACCTCTCAGATCCTCTTTATTTGTGGTGGTGCTTTTGATGGCATGCAAAGCATCATTAGCCGTCGTACCGAAAAGGCTGAAATGGGCTTTGGTGGTCGAGTCTTCAGTAAGGATGGTGACAAGAACCTTACCAAGGTGTACCAGCAGGTTGAAGCGGGTGACTTGGTGAAGTATGGCTTGATCCCTGAACTCGTAGGTCGTTTGCCAGTGATTGCTGCGCTCGAAGAACTTGACGAAAAGGCTTTGATTGCGATTTTGACGCAGCCAAAGAATGCGATCGTTCGTCAGTATCAGGCGCTCTTCGGGATGGAAGACGTTGAGCTTGAAATCACGCCTGACGCGTTAGAGGCTATTGCCCAGAAGGCCATCGCACGTAAGACGGGGGCTCGTGGTTTACGTTCCATTGTCGAAGACGTTCTATTGGATGCCATGTTTGATATCCCGTCTAAGGGAACGGTCGCTAAGGCGATTGTGACTCGTGAAACGGTTGAGCAGGGTAAGCCCGTAGAACTCATCGAACGCTAAGCGAATCATCTCAGGTTATGCACTTGAAAATGGGGGCTGATGCCCCCATATATGTTGGACTGAACTGTTTTTTGTAGGACAACGAATTGGCTAATAAGAAAACCAAGGGGAACATTGAACTTCCCACACAAATGGAAGTGCCTGCGCTCGCCGTCCGTGACATGGTGATCTTCCCCCACATGATGGCGCCGATCTTTATGGGGCGTTATAAGTCCATCAAGGCCGCTGAAAAGGCCATGGGGATTGAAGGGAATTACCTGTTGTTGGTGGCACAGAAGGATCCCAATCACGACGATCCGAAGATCGAAGATCTGTTTGAAACGGCAACGCTTTCGAGTGTGCAGCAGTTGTTGCGTTTGCCCGACGGTACGGTAAAGACGCTGGTCGAAGGGCTTGCGCGTTATCGTATTACGGAACTCAAGCTTGTTGATGGCGCGTGGATGGCGACCTGTACGCGTTTGGATTCTGAAGCGCCTGACGCAGCTGTGCTTGAACCCTATCGCCGTTCTTTGATTGATGCTTGGGGCGTGTTTGCGGGTAGTGACAAGACGCGTTTGGATCTTTTGAAGCAGTTAGAAGCTGAAACGGATTTGGAACGTTTGCTTGACTTGATTTGCTCGCAGGCCCCCTTCAAGACGCCTGAAAAGATTCAGTTGCTCTCCGAAGCCAATTTGATCAAGCGCTATGAATACGCGTTGGGTCTTTTGGGGCGCGAAAACGAACTCAAGGAAATTCAGGCTCGTGTTGATGGTCGTGTAAAGCGCCAGATGGATAAAAACCAGCGCGACTACTACCTCAACGAGCAAATGAAGGCCATCCGAAAGGAATTAGGCGACAATGGTGAAGGCGAAAACGACGATTTCGCTGAGCTCGAAAAGCGTGTGACGGAAGCCAAGATGCCTAAGCATGCTGAGGAAACGGCACGTAACGAGTTACGTCGTTTGCGTCAGATGCCGCCGATGAGTTCTGAGTCGGTTGTTGTTCGTAACTACATCGAAACCTTGTCGGACTATCCGTGGTCAAAGAAGTCTCGCGTCTCGCGTGACCTTGAAGCCGCTGCCCGTATTTTGGACGAAGATCATTCTGGTCTTGAAAAGATCAAGGAGCGTATCCTTGAATACCTCGCCGTTCAAAAGCGTGTCGGTAAGGTGAAGTCTCCGATCCTTTGCTTTGTTGGTGCGCCTGGTGTCGGTAAGACGTCGTTAGGCGAATCGATTGCTCGAGCAACAGGTCGTAAGTACGTGCGTGTGGCTTTGGGGGGCGTGCATGACGAAAGCGAAATCCGTGGTCATCGTCGTACCTATGTGGGATCGATGCCTGGACAAATTGTCAAGGGGATGATCCGCTCTGGTGTTCGCAATCCACTTTTCTTGCTCGATGAAATTGACAAGATGGGGAGTGACCATCGTGGTGACCCAGCTTCGGCTATGCTTGAAGTCTTAGACCCTGAGCAGAATGATTCGTTTGCCGACCACTACATGGAAGTGCCGGTTGACTTGTCGGATGTGATGTTCGTAGCAACGTCTAATAGCTATGACATTCCGCCAGCGCTCTTAGACCGTATGGAAGTCATTTCTTTGTCGGGCTACACCGAAGAAGAAAAGGTTCATATTGCCGAACATCATTTAGTGCCAAAGAGCTTGCGTGCGACAGGGTTGAAGGCTGAAGAAGTCGATCTGACGCGAGAAGCCATTGTCGACATCATTCGCTTCTGGACACGTGAAGCGGGTGTTCGTGGTTTGGAACGTTTGATTGGCAAGATCTTCCGCAAGATTGTCTATGCCACCGATAAGCAGCTGCTCAAGAAGCAAAAACAAAAGGCGCCGGCGAAGACCGTGGTGACGCCTGATATGTTGAGCGGCTATTTAGGCCCTGCCCGTTATACCATTGGTTTGGCGGGTAAAGAACCGCGCGTTGGTGTGGTTAATGGCCTGGCTTGGACGAGCGTGGGTGGAGAACTCTTGACGATCGAAACTCAGATCTTCCCGGGTAAGGGACACGTACAGCGTACGGGGCTTTTGGGCGACGTGATGAAGGAAAGCGTCGAAGCAGCCCGTTCGGTGGTGCGTGCGCGTGCCGATAAGTTAGGTATTGCGTCGAAGCGTTTCTACGAAACAGACTTGCACGTTCACTTCCCAGAAGGCGCAACGCCTAAGGACGGTCCTTCGGCGGGGGCTGCTACCACGACGGCGATCATTTCTGTGATGACAGGTATTCCTGTACACGCAGATGTTGCCATGACAGGTGAAATCAACCTACATGGTGAAGTTCTTGAAATTGGTGGCTTAAAGGAAAAAATTCTTGCGGCTGTTCGCGCGGGTTGCACCAAGGTGCTCATTCCGCAGACGAATGTTCGCGATCTTGAAGAATTGCCTGAAAGCGCCAAGACACAGATTGCGATTGTGCCCGTGAAGACGATCGATGACGTGATGCAACACGCTTTGGTTCGTCAGCCCGAGCCCATCGATCCAGAGAAGGTCGAAGTGGAAGACAAGGCAAAGGATGAGGTAAAAGCATCGGCTGCCAATGCTTAATGAAGCCTAGAGAAAAGGTTCCTTGTCGAATGCCAAGGGACCTTTTCGTAAAAAAAACGAAAAAAATCGAGAGATACCATATTTACGGTATAGACACGAACGAAACTTCGTGTAAAATCTCAATTCTGCATTTCACGAAGCGAACTGCAGAACACAATTCGGTAGGGTGCTTAGCTCAGTTGGTAGAGCGCCGCGTTTACACCGCGATGGTCGGGAGTTCGACCCTCTCAGCACCCACCAAATCAAGAAACAATCATCTTGACGAATTGGAAAAGTTCTGTATAATTACGTTTCTCTGCTGAAGAAAAGCTCCGATGGAGTGGTAGTTCAGTTGGTTAGAATACCGGCCTGTCACGCCGGGGGTCGCGGGTTCGAGTCCCGTCCACTCCGCCAACGTTCGAGCTGATCTGAAAGCAAAGTGCAAAGTAACACAATGTGCGGAGTGGTAGTTCAGTTGGTTAGAATACCGGCCTGTCACGCCGGGGGTCGCGGGT
>JAHHRH010000067.1 GCA_020025915.1 Sutterella sp. | reverse complement strand
GTGGGTTGTGGTGTGGGAGGGGGAACCCGTGAGGGAACCCTCTACCCGATCCTGAATCGGTCATTCCAAATGTCTTCGACGTGGGATTTTCCCGTTACTCGGCCGCTAAGAGGCTTGTTCTCATGCGACAATCAATCAGTGTTTTGCCGCTCGTAGGCGGTTTATCTGATTGAAGGAGAGCAAAGATGACGCCTCAAGAAGCTGTCACCGCTTATTTTCAGACCATGAAGAGTGAAGTGGATCAGTCCGCTCTGATGTATTCGCAATACATGCTCGTGATAGCACTAGACGAAATGATCGACCGTTGGGAAGACATGGGTGCACAAGCCCGTGATGAAGCGGGAGCGCGTGTGCAGGCTTGGCTACATGACTTTGAGGTAAGTTTTCCGACGATGGATGTTGAAGGGCTTTGCGCACACAAGTTCGCTTTTTCTGCCGAAGTGCGTGAGATGGCTCAAAATGGCGTCAGCGAAGAGCGAGTGATTCCTGATTATGAGGGTGACAACTTTCAGCGCGTTGCACAGGCGCGTGCCATCTTGGCTGATGGGATCTATCAGTCTGCGCAAGGGGCCATAGAGCATGTTAAAAAACGTGGCTGCCCGTACGCATTACATGCCACAAGTTT
Organism: Sutterella sp.; assembly: GCA_020025915.1. GTDB lineage: Bacteria > Pseudomonadota > Gammaproteobacteria > Burkholderiales > Burkholderiaceae_F > Sutterella. Next base: position 6,542 of record JAHHRH010000067.1, on the reverse strand, counting down.
TGAAATTGTCCGCTCGCTTGCTAAGCTCGACTTGAGCCGCTTTGGCGAGGAGAATTGCCCGGGACAGATTTGTCTTTTGGAAACCTTGGCTGGTCTTCGTGATCCGGAACCCACCATGAATTAAATCGAGGCTTGACCGATTTAAGATAAGCAGTGGGTTTGCCTGATAACATCGAGGGGTGGGTGTGAAAACGCTCACCCCAAATTTTTGAAATGGAGGCTAAAGAGTGCGTTCTGATTTTCGACTTATGCCGGTAGCTGCCGGTCTCCTTGCGGCGTGTCTAGCCATGCCGTCCGTTTCCTATGCTGTGGGCGGACCAAGTGGTACTGCGGTCACGTATCAGACACAAGGTCAGTTAGGGCAAACGGTTGTGAATCCCTATGGGTTGGCACCGTTGACGGCTGTGATTCGTAACGGTGGCTACGTTTTGAAGAAGGCGACGGTACGCATTGTGCCTAAAAAGGATGGCCAAGAAATTTGTTATGACGTAGGTCCTCAGGCGCTTCGTACGCATGGTGGCATTCCAGTGTTTGGCTTATATGCCGACTATAAAAATAAGGTCGAAGTCACCTACACGCGTGTGTTCTTAGGTGAAGAAAAAGAATTCACGGAAACGTATGACATTTGGACAGCCCCTGTTTGGTTGGATGTCACGGGTAATCCGTCGATTCCGCAGGACTTTATGAAGGCCACGGTGACTAAGCCAGCACCGAAGGCTTTTGCGGATCGTCTTTACTTTATTAATAACTTGGGCGCGGTGGACGCTAAGAGTAGTCAGGCTGTGTGGAATAACCCGTTGGGTGGCGCTTTACAATGGAATAATCCACCGCGCAATGCCATCTTGGATACCAAGGGCGAAATCCGTTGGTACATGAAGCCAGACAAGATTTACGACAGTGAGTCGCTCTATCAAGCGGGCATCATGATGGGTTTCCACCAAAATGATGACGGTGCCTTGACGTGGGGTTATGGTCAGCGCTATGGCAAATACGACCTCATGGGTCGTGAAATCTTTAATCGTCGCTTGCCGGTGAACTACGCAGACTTTAGCCATGCGATGATGCCCAGCGACAATGGCCACTACTTCTTGCGTGTTGCTTCTGCGGATTTACGTCGTGCAGACAATTCGCGCGTACATACGGTGCGCGACGTCATTATTGAAGTGGATCGTGACGGCAACGTCGTTGACGAATGGCGCCTCTTTGATATTTTGGATCCCAATCGTAATATCGTCTTGAAGTCCATTGACCAAGGCGCTGTTTGCTTGAATGTGGACATTGAAAAGAGCGGCCAGACGTTGTCGGCCGAACAGCTCGCCAAACTTGAAGCCAAGCATGCCTTTGGTGATATTACGGGGACGGGTGCAGGTCGCAATTGGGCTCACGTGAATTCGGTTGACCATGACAGCGCCGACGATTCGATCATCTTGTCGTCACGCCATCAGTCAGCAGTTGTGAAGATCGGTCGCGATAAAGAAGTGAAGTGGATCTTGGCTGCCCCTAATGGTTGGCGTAATGACCTGAAGGCAAAGGTGCTCACGCCCGTGGACGAAAAGGGACAACCCTTGAAGTGCCGTATCGGTAAATGCGAAGGGGACTTCGACTGGGCTTGGACGCAGCATACGGCTTGGAAGATCGAGAAGTTTAGTAAGGGCGATATTATTTACATGTCTGTCTTTGATAACGGTGACGGTCGAGCCTTTGTGCAACCAGAAGATAAGACAGAAAAATATAGCCGTGCTGTGGTCTACAAGATCGATCAGAAGGCGATGACGGTGCAGCAGGTTTGGAGCTACGGTAAAAAACGTGGTCACGAAATCTATTCGCCAATTACGTCCTCAGTTGAATACCAGGCAGATAAGGATTCGGTTGTGGTTTACTGGGCAAGTATTGGCGTGGGTAGCAAAGAAGGGCCTTTGCCCGTTTTAACGGAATTCCGTTGGGGTGAAAATCAGCCTGCCTTTGAAATGCACATCAAGGGTGGTCTTGGCTATCGTGCGCTGCCGATTGATGTACAAAAGGCCTTTGTGCGTTAATTCATAACGAACAATAATCTGTCGACTGACTAAGAGGGGGGGCTACGAAGGGTATCCCTCTTTCGTGGTTGTGGTTAAAAGCTCAAGAGAAAAACCCCGGCTGTCTAAGACAAACCGGGGTAGATCCATGTTTCACTTTGAAGTTCGCCTGAGACCAAAGAGGATACGAAGTCGGTCTCGGAATCAAGCGTTCGTAAAGTTAGAAGCGGTGCACCATACCAACCATGGCTTTCAACTTTTTCTTAAGACCAACCACCCATGGTGTAAAGCGCTGTCTGCTTCGATAGCGGGTAGTCGAAGGCAGCACCGACGGTGGTACGTGTGAAGTCAATGTCGTTTCCATTATCCATTTCGCGATGGTTGAGAGCGATTCGAGCAACGCCACCAACGACTGGATAGTTGGTACCAATGCCTGCGCCCCAGCCCGTCACGTAACTGTAACTGTCAGGAGTATCCTGCGCTTTAAGTAGAGCTTCAATACCAGTTAAACCAACACCGGCGCGTGCCTTGGTGTTGAGAAGCTGGTTTTCAAATTGCTGATAGAAGGCAAGGAGCTTCAAGCCATTATCAAGCGTGTAGTTACCACAGAGGGTGACCGTCCAACCGTCGTTCTGATTGGAATGGTTGGGTTTATTACCCCAGTCGGTCGTATCGGCGACGAGTACACTTTCAAGAGCACCAGCATGATAGCGAACAGCAAGCGAAGCGTAGCGGTCTGATGAGTTTTTTCCTTCGACCTGTTCATTGGTATCGCTGGCTTTGTTGTTCATTTTGAAGGAGTACATTGCATAACCAGTGAAGCCTGCAATAGTCGGCGTATGATAGGCAATGGCATTGTCAACTCGGGTCATCAGACAAGCTGTGGCTGTACCCGTACCAAAAGCGGTCGTGTAGTTAGCGGTTACGTGGTCAATGGCGCGGAAAAGACCGTTAGCACTGAGCGTGCTGCCAAAGATCGGCAGGAGACCTGCCCAAAGCGTACCATATTGACCTGAAACCGAGATGTTGGCTTCACGACCGAAGAGACGACCCTGCTGGTTGAGTTCGCCTGTATCAGATTTAAAGCCAGACTCAAGTGTAAAGCCAAGCTTTAGGCCGTTTCCCCAATCTTCGCTACCACGAAGACCGAATCGAGAACCAAACTGCTGAGCGTTTTCCATGGTCAGCTTATTGGTGGCCTTTTGGCCAGTTACATCGGGATCAGAATGTTCGTAAACAATACTCGTATCGATAAGACCATAGATCTGAACGTTAGCGGCTTGAACGCCAGTGGTCATGGCGACAAAAAACAGAGAGAACAATCGCGAGGGCGTTTTTTTTCATGATGGTATTCCTTTGGAGGGAATGGCAACTGACCTATGGGACATAAGTCAGCTGTCATGAATATGGCAAGGCGCGTCCGACCGAGTGGGTGTCGGACGCGAAATTTGTTTTTTATTTAGAAGTTACTTCGTCTTACCGAAGGCATGACGTGCGGCAATACGACCGAAGATCATGCAGTCTGCTACAGCGACGGTGCCAAGACGAACCATGCCGTGCACACCACCCGTGGCTTCACCAGCTGCGTAGAGCCCCTTGATCGGGGTACTACGAACGCTCATCACCTGAGCGTTGTCATTGATTTCGAGGCCGCCCATGCAGTGGTGGACGCGCGGCCACAAACGGACAGCGTAGAAGGGACCCTTGTCGTTAAGGGAAGTATCATCAAAGAATTGGCAATCGAATTCCGGATCCTTCTTAGCCTTCATGTAGTTGTTAAACGTGGTATTCGTCTTTTCGAGTTCAGCAAATGGGATCTTGTAGAAGTCAGCCATCTCCTTCAATGTAGCGAACTTACGAACTACCTTAGTGTTCATCGCATGGTCAAAGAGCTTCTGTGTCATGTTGCGGCCAACGATTTCTTTCATCACGTTAGCTTCGCACGTGTAGATGAGGCATGGGTGACCGATAGCAACGATAGCGTCAGCACGAACCTTACGGTTACCCGTTTCTTTGATGAAACGCTTACCCGTTGCAGGGTCGATCATTGGGCCGTAACCAATAGCGGATTCAACAAAGAGCGGGGCAACACCGAAGCCCTGTTCGTCAGGAGACGTCCACGGACCCAACTGAATCCAGTCCATTTGAACGGTGTTGGCACCGATTTCCTGGGCTTCCATAATCATTTCACCTGTAGCGCCTCGATGGTTAGTGGAGGTGAACTTTTCATTAAGGCGGGGGTCCTGACTCATACGATACTTGACGTTCTGAGCAAAACCACCAGCGGCGATAAGCACACCCTTGGTGGCGCGGATATAGGTAACCTTCCCCGTGTTTTCCTTACCGAAACGATAGCCCGTACGAGCCTTAACACCCAAGACTTCCTTCTTATCGTTCACGATAATTTGGTCAACGATGACACGAAGGCGAGGTTCAATACCAAATTCTTTCAAGCGTTCAAGCATCGGGAGAACGAAGCCAGAACCAGAGTTGTTTGTCACAGCGTGGCTTCGCTTGACAGAGTGACCACCATGGTACGTTACAGCCTTGAACTTAACACCGACCTTATCACGAAGCCATTCGTAGTTAGCAACAGATTCGTCAGCAATACGGCGAGCAAGTGCTGGATGGCAGAGACCACCACCAGCCTTAAGAATGTCGCTATAGAGAAGGTCGGCAGAGTCCTTAATGCCGTCCTTCTTCTGCATGTCGGTGCCAGCGGCAGCAACAGCACCACCGTTAATGATCGAGTTGCCGCCCGGGGTTGGCATCTTTTCAACGATCATGATTTCGTCGTTCTTAGCGCCGAGGTAGTGGGCTTCAAGTGCAGCAGCCAACCCTGCAAATCCCGTACCGATGATGAGCAAGCCAGTCGTTTCATCCCACTTCTGTGGAACTTCGGCGGAGAAGGCTGGGGTAGCAATGGCAGATGCGGCAGCAGCTGCGCCAAATAGGGCGCTACGGCTGAGGAATGCACGACGAGACTGATTAGTCATAATGATTACTCCTTTTAAGAAATTCACAAAGTTCCTGGTTAATAAGAACTTCGAGAAGGGTATCGGCTTCGAGGTAGCCGATTTTTAAATCTAAAACTTGTTTTGGATTAAGGCACCTTGAAGCCGAATTGGTGGCACTGAGCACAGAAATCTTCAGATTTGCTATGCATGAGGTGGCAGTTAGTGCATTCAAGCTGATCCTGATAGTGTGGAGACGTGTGTGGATTCTGTGGCTTTATGTTCTTGGTCTTTTCAACCAAATCCTTCGTGTTATGGCACTGTGTACAGGTCTTGATCGTCACTTCCTGAGGATTGGCTTTATCGGGGCCGTGGCAGGATTCGCACGTCATACCTATGGCGACGTGACGATCAGCGCCGAATTTTTGGTCGGCAGCTTGTGTAGACCCGATGGCGATAAAAGTCGTCAATATCAGGGCGGCAAGGGTGGTGAGGGGCTTCATAAGAGTTCTCCTGTGGTCTTGATGGCGGTAAAAAGCGCCACTAGAGGAGAACTTTAAGAAAGTTGAGTCTTGAAAACTGTGCTTCTCAGCACACTTTTTGGGTTTGCTCTGATAAACGATCTATGTGGTGTAAACCCTAAAAAATCAAAATGAAGTACTTTTAGACGGAAGAAATCATTGTGATGGTTTTACGAGAAACGAGTTGGTGCTTGTTCTCGCCAAGATTTAGATTGCCAATCGGGAAGATTATTAAAGAGAGCTGCATGCACTTCGAGATCTTGGCCCATGCGGTGTACAAGCTCTTGATGTCCCCATTCGCTAATCAGTCTTGAGACATTGGCTCTAGTAAGGTTAACGACCATGCCAAGACATTCGGCTGTGAGTCGGTAGGGAATAGGCATCCAACCTTCGGTTAACGTTCCAGTAGCCTCAATCAGTTGTTGAAAAAGTACTCGAAGCCGAATGGCAGGTTCGAGCGTGAAATTTGCAGACATGCCTTCTAGTGACGATTCTTCCTTAGAGATGAGGTGTTGAATCTTGAGGGCTCGAAGCGTTGGGTTGGTAAGGACGTCTTCAAGAACTCGAGGAGGAACAACGATGATGGTGCTGTCAGAAAGGGCACGCCACTCAATTGCGTAGTTACGGTGACCGAGCGTAGTAATGTCGCCCATGGTGCACCCTGGTGTCATCAAAAACGGAATATATGGATGCGGCGTACAAGTGGATAGGTAACAACAAAGCCCCTCTTCTACTAGAAAGAGTCTTCCCGATTCTTCGGCAGCTTTGAGTAAATCACCACGTCGGACGCGTCTAGGCGTACCGTGGGTTTTGAGAACATCAATGACGGGCTGAGGGTCTGGCGGAGGAATATAAGGGCCCACTGTAAACATCTGGCGCATGAATTCAACCTCAAGACTCGTATGGTTGTCATCAAAATGCTCATCAATATACATGAGGAGATGCTGAAGTCACAATAGGAGTTTTTGTCAATAAGAAGGAGTTTTTAAACTTAGCTCGATCGGGTAGAGGGTTCCCTCACGGGTTCCCCCTCCCACACCACAACCCACCAG